>JANNUW010000652.1:0-11433 GCA_031414095.1 Hyphomicrobium sp.
GTCCAGCATTCGCCCCCGTGCAGCCCGCTGTCACGCCAGGCATCAACGACACGCGAGAGTTGATGCGGCTCAAAGATCAAATGAGCACACGGCTCGAAACCAGCAGTTATGATGTCGAGCTCTATCCGGAAAAGGAGCTGGTCGGCGGACAGCCAGGAAAATACTATGTCATCGACCTAAAAGATGCCGCCAATGGCATCCGCTACTATTTTGATGGCGGCAAGTACTCGCTTGAGCGCGGCACCGCCGAATTTCGGTCGTCGTTGAACACCTTTATTGGCGACGTCCTCAAAAAAATGGAAGGCCGGGTGCGCTACGATCTGTTCGTACGCGGTAGCGCCGATAGCAAGCCATACCAGGGTCGCATGGAACAGGGACTGGCTTATGAGAAAATTGCGCTGCTCAAGCACGCCGGCGACAATCGTTATGATAGCCAGCAAAGCGAGCTGAAACTATCGCCGGTGGTGCGTAATGAAGACCTGCCCAATTTGCGGGCGGCATTCATGCGCGACGTGGTTGCGGAAAACTATCCGGTCAAACGGCCCGTTATTCTAGAGGGCGCGGTTAGCCGGAACCAGAGCGATCGGGATCGCAATGTCGAGTTGATCCTGTTCGTCGATTGGTAAAATAAAATATATGAGGGCGGGATCATCGCGATCCTGCCCTCATCAGTTTCGATCGAAATCAGCAGCGTCTCACTCTTCGCGGAAGGCCCGCGCGACTTGGTCGGAGAACGGCTTTGCCAGATACGACAGTGCCGTTCGCTCACTCGTCTGGATGAAACTCTCGACCGGCATGCCCGGTATCAAGTGCTTGGTGCCGAGTTTTAAAAGCTCGTCCTCGGCGACGCTGACCCTCGCCGTGTAGTAGCTCATGCCCGTCTGTTGATCCTTGGTGACTTCCGCGGAGACGCGAGAGATGCTGCCGCGCAGCTCCGGCGTCGTCTGCTGGTTGAACGCGGGGAAGCGCAGCACGGCCTTTTGTCCAATCGAAATCTGATCAATGTCGGTCGGCTGCAAACGCACTTCGATGGAGCTTCGATCGTCATCGGGAACAAGCGACATGACTGTATCGCCTGGATTGACGACACCGCCCACCGTATGCATGGCAAGTTCGTGAACGATGCCAGACCGCGGCGCGCGCATTTCAACACGCTTCAACGTGTCTTCGGCGGCGACGCGGCGCTCTTGCAGCTCTGAGATGCGCGCTTCGATTTCGCGGAATTCTTTCTGACTGTCGGCGACGGCGGTTTCGTCAATTTCGAGTATTTGCAGTTCCGTTTCACTGATTTGCCCTTCGGTGCGGGCAATCTGTGCGATTAAGCCGCCGTGCTCACCTTCGATGCGGGTGGCATCGCGCTCCATGGCGAGGATGCGAGTCTGCGGGACGAGCTTCTTGGCAGCCAAAATATTCAAACGGTCGAGCTCTTCCGAGACCAGTTTGAATTCCTTGCTTTTGGCTTTCTCCTGCTTGGAAAGTCCCAAAATCTCGCTGCGATATTGACCGATGCGTGACCGCAACTGGGCCCGCTTGCCGTCCGCCGCTTTGTGCTTGACCTCAAACAGCCGGCGCTCGCCTGCCGCGACGCGCATCGCGTCGGCGCTGCTGTGCTCATAGCTTTGCGGGAAGGTGATTAGCGATGCGCCGTCGCGTTCAGCGGCGAGACGCGCATTGCGGCCGAGCAACTCGGTCAGCTGTGCCATCACGATGCCGAGATTGGCTCTTGTTTGTGTATCATCGAGACGCAGCAATACATCTCCGGCGGCCACCAGATCGCCGTTCTTGACCAGGATCTGTCCGACAACGCCGCCGGTCGGATGCTGCATTTTCTTGACAGAGCTGTCGACGACAACTTGGCCCGACGCGATCACCGCGCCCGACAGCTGCGAGTTGGCGGCCCAGCCGCCGACGGCGGCAATCAGCAGGCCAACGAGGCCCAATCCGGCGCCGAGGCGGCGATGGAGGCTTCGTTCGCGGCCCTGACGGCTTTGTACGCTGAGAGTGTCAGATGTCGTGGTCATGTCCAAATACTCCGTACAATCGATACGAGTAAAGTTATGCGTCAAGCGGGCTTCTGGCTACGTTGTATTGAGGCGACAGCGGCCGGCGGTTGTTGCACGGCTTTGCGCAGAACCTCATCGCGCGGTCCGAACGCCGTCAGTTGACCGTTGCCCATCACCGCGACCTTGTCGACGGCCGCGAGAATCCCCGAGCGGTGCGCAACCACGATGGCGATGCCCTTACGCTCGCGTACGCTCTTGATGGCTTTGGCGAGGGCTTCCTCGCCTTCGGCATCGAGGTTCGAGTTAGGCTCGTCGAGGACCACTAAAAATGGATCGCCGTAAAGAGCGCGCGCCAGAGCAATGCGTTGCCGTTGGCCGGCCGAAAGCGCTTGCCCGCGTTCGCCCAGTTTCGTTTCATAGCCGTCGGCAAGACGCAAGATCAGTTCGTGGACGCCAGCCGCGCGCGCGGCCGAGACCACCGCAACGCTGTTGGGGTTTTCGTCGAAGCGCGAAATATTCTCGGTAATGGTTCCGTCGAAAAGCTCGACGTCTTGCGGTAGATAACCGATGTGCGCGCCCAGCCGCTCGTTGGACCAGCTGTCGAGCGCGGCGCCATCGAGCCGTATGGAGCCGCGCGAGACGTCCCAAACACCGACGAGCGCGCGTGCAAGCGACGACTTGCCGGCTGCGCTCTGTCCGATCACGGCCAAAGCTTCGCCACCGTTGAGTTCAAAGCCGACGGACTGCAAGACTGAGCGATGAGTGCCGGGGATCGTTACCGAAATGTTGTCGACGGTGAGTTTTTGGGTCGGCGCGGGCAGCTCCAGTGGGTCGGGTTCGTTCTTCAGTCCCGCCAAAGCCGCAGTCAGACGCGTAGCGCTCTGCCGAGCGGCTACGAATCCTTTCCAGTTGGCGATTGCGATTTCAATCGGCGCATAGGCGCGCGCCGAGGCGATCGAACTTGCGATGATGGCTCCGGCCGACATTTCACCTTTAATAGTCAAGTAAGCGCCGGCACCTAGAAGGGCCGATTGCAGCACCATGCGGATGACGCGCGACGCCGACGAAAAACCAGTGGTCATATCGACGAGTGATTGCTGCATGGCGAGGTGCTCAGAATTGGCATCGGCAAAGCGGCGCATAGCGCGATGCGCAAAGCCCATGGCACGCAGCACTTCGGCGTTGCGGGTTGTCGCTTCGAGCAGCGACATCCGTAGCGTCGCTGCCTGCACCAGAGCCATGCTCGGCTCGCGCACTTTGAATTCCGTTAAGAGCGTGATGCCAATCAGCACAACCGCGCCCCCCGTCGTGATCCAGCCGAGAACGGGATGCAGAAGGAATATGAAGCCGAGGAAGAGCGGCATCCACGGCATATCGATGATGGCTAGCGGACCTTGACCCGAGAGGAAACCGCGAATGGTTTCGACGTCGCGGATGGGCTGCTGGGCTTCTGCGCCCTTGCGGCCAAGCAATGACAGCTTGAGGGACGCCTTATGGGCCGAAACCGCCAAGCCATCGTCGAGGCGGCCGCCGAGCCGGACGAGAATTTGCGAGCGCATAATCTCCAGCGCGCCCTGGAAAAAGTAGAGGGCCAGCGCCAAGACTGAAATTGCGATCAGAGTTGAAATGCTTTGGCTCGACAGGACCCTGTCATAGACCTGAAGCATATAAAAAGAGCCGGTCAGCGATAACAAGTTCACGGTGCCGGAAATGACCGTCATCGCGATAATGATACCCTTCAAAGACCCGAAGGCGGCCCTCACGGGCGATACTGCTTTACGCATCACGGTACGCCACCCCTGCGCTACTCAAAAAAACTAAACGCCACTGCACTGCCAGGTTACGACGGTCCCGCGCGGGGTGCCGTTGTCATCATGAAAAGATAAAGTCACGTGCATCCAGGGTGTTGCCGTCCACGAGGATGAGTTTGACGCTGTCTGTCCCGATTTTCACGGTGGTCGAGTCTCCGTCATAAATAAGCAGAATGTCGACGCCGAGCGCATCTGCGTTAAACCCGTACGACGACACGTCGATGCGGTCGCGGCCGCCACGCCCGCTCGAATCGGTATCGAAGCCGGCGACGGCGTCGTTGCCAAAACCTTCCCGCAAAACAAGTGTGTCGTTGCCGCGCGTAAACATCACGAAGTCGTTGCCCTGACCGCCGATGACCTGATCATCGCCGTCGCCGCCATCGAGATTGTCATCGCCACAACCGCCGTCGATACGGTCGTTGCCGTCGCCTCCATAGAGGGTGTCGTTGCCCCAGCCGCCATCGAGGTTGTCGTTGCCGCCGCCGCCGGATATGAAATTGTCGAGGGCATTTCCGAGACCGTCAAAGCCGCCCTCGCCGACGAAGACGAGGATCTCGACGTTATCGTTGAGCGCATAATCGTGGAGAGTGGTGAGTATAGTGTCGGTGCCCTCGTCGGCGTTTTCGGTCACGATGTCGGATCCATCGGTAAGCCAGATGACGTCGCTGCCAAGGCCGCCGATGAGCACGTCGGCTCCATCGCCGCCAATGAGAACATCGTCGCCCTCGCCGCCGGCCAGAATGTCGTCACCCGTTCCGCCCAGCAACCTATCGTTGCCGGCGCCGCCGTTAAGAACGTCATCGCCCGCACCAGCGTTGAGGGTGTCGTTGCCGGCGGCGGCCGCGATGACATTCGCCAGCTCATTACCGGTGCCAATGAAATCGTCGTTGCCGCTGTAAATGAGTATTTCGCAGTTCTCGGGCAGTACGTACTCGCAAAGGGTCGTGTTGACCGTATCGGTGCCCTGGCCGGCCGCTTCCACGGCTTGATCGCCAACGTCGTTGACGTAAATTGTATCGTCGCCCAGTCCACCGGCCATGAGATCAGCACCGACTTCGCCGTCCAGAGTATCGTCGCCAGCGTCGCCGAAGAGCCGGTCGTCGCCCGCACCTCCTTGAGCAAGATCCGTGCCAGAGCCTCCCGAAACCAGATCAGATCCGTCGCCGCCGAGGATTAAATCGTCACCAGCACCGCCCGAAAGGACGTCGTCGCCCGAGCCACCAGCGGCCGCATCTGGGGCCGCGTCACCATAAAGTGTGTCGTCCCCGTCTCCGCCTAGAAGGGTGTCCGCTCCGGTGCCGCCAATGAGAAGGTCGTTGCCGGCGCCGCCCGAAAGGATATCGTTGCCCGCGCCGCCGTCCAGAGTGTCAGAGTCGGCGGCGGTAAGTACAGCAAGGTCGGCGGCGAGAAGAACGTTGTGAATTTCAGAACTGCTGCCTCCGCGGAGCTGATCATCACCGTCGTCGAGGACGTCGTTGCCTGCGTCGCCTGAGAGGGTATCATCGCCTTCGCCACCGGCGAGAATGTCCGCGCCCGCGCCGCCGTCGAGGACGTCGTTGCCTGCGTCGCCTGACAAGACGTCGTCGCCCGCGCCACCGAGCAGCCGGTCTGCGCCTTTATTGCCGTGAAGGTTGTCGTTGCCTTTGCCGCCGAAGATCGTGTCATCGCCCGCACCGCCTGCAATAACGTCGTCGCCCGCGCCGCCGTAAATAAAGTCGTCCGTGTCGCCGCCGATGATGACATCACCTTCATCGGTGCCGAAGATGGCAGCGTCCTGGATCGCTGCGAGCTTGAGGGGCGCACCCGATGCAAGGCCGTCTGCGCTGACTGATAGTTCAGGCAATACGTGCGTCGCTGCTACGTGCCGTTGGACGATGTCGGCATAGGATAGCGCTTCGAGCGTCGCGAACATACCCGTGCCGGCAAGATCGTGAAACCCGAGCCTCTCGGACACTTGTTGCAGACGGCCCACTTCTTCTGTGATGGCGATCTGTAACGTCGAACCGCCCGCGCCTTGTCCTGCTGCTTCGGCCAATCCCGCAACCCAAAAGTCGACGGCTTCAAAGCCATCGGGATAAGCGCTTTGCAATTCCGCAACGAGATCGTCTGGCAGCTCATTGCGCTCTTGAAAGTCCTGCCACGAGGAATAGGGCCGAAGGCTTGCTAAACCCGTTTGGACATAAAGATCCGACCGGATTTCGTTGAATTGTGTGCTGCCCGTTTCACGGCTGCGAATGGCGCTGATCGCCGCGAGGTCGGCACGTTGGCTGGTGGTGTCGGAATTGCCTGTTGAACGCTCGAGTTTTGCTTGAGTGCCAATCAGCGGGTCGGCCCCGCCATCGGGTTCTCGCCCCCCTGAAATTTCCGCGCGCGCCAGCTCTTGGGTATTTACGAGAAACTGAATTTGATCCGTGCTGCCGAAGTCATCAACGGCCACGGCCGACGCAAGCACGCTTGATGTAATGGCCTGATCCTCGGTCCCGTCGATGTGAGGCTCTTCCGGGCCAGCAATAACTTGCATGAAGTCGTTTAAAACGACGCGCTGATATTCAGCGAAGTTCATCAGGCTTGCTGCGTCGGCGTACTGGTCCTCTGACCAGCTACCCGATGTCTCCTGCTTGAGCTGGTCAATCCAGAATTGGTAGTTATTGCTCCAAAGGGGGCTGGTGTGCTGCGGCCCGCGAGCGGCGTCGCTCCCGCCATCGGCGGAATGCGTCCGGTTTTTTTCAACGAGGTCCAGGAGATGATCGAGATCCTCGGACCGTACGCGGCGAGTCATCGGCGACAATCCTCGGGCGATACAATGAACGGTTAGTTGGACGGCTAGATGGACGGCGAGTCGGCAAACTGCAAAACCAGATTCAGGCCAGATCAGTAATTATTTCGACGTCTGACTTTAAGTCAAAATACACCAACTGAAGCGATGCGTGAATTTAATTTCCTGCACTTTTCACTTAAAGTGCCCCGGCTTTAACCATTGATCAGACGAAGGTCTGAGTTTAATAGGACTAAGGTCCGAAAGCAGGCGGGGCGCCGGCAAGTTCTGCGGCGCCCCATCGGCTTATGAGTAAAAGTCGCTGTGGTTTACGGTGTTGGCATTGACCCCAACCAGGCGCAGAGTTCCATCCTGGCCGATGGTGATGAGGGTGTCGGCACCGGACTGTTCGATGCTGACCTCAGCGTTGAACTCGGCCGCGGTGTTGATACCCAGGCTCCGGAGATCGATGTGGTCCTGGCCACCGGCCGCTTTCGAGTCGAAGCCAAAGACGCGATCGTTGCCAAAACGGGCGTTGAGAACGATGGTATCGTTGCCCTCCGAGACGTTGAGGCTGTCGTTGCCGCGACCGCCGTTCATGCGATCGTCGCCGGCTCCGCCGATCAAGATATCGTTGCCGCGGCCACCGACGATGAGATCGTCGCCGGCGCCTCCGTTCAAGCGGTTATGGCCGGCATTGCCCCAGAGTACGGTTCCGGCTTCAGCTCCGGTGCCGGGGGTGCTTGCAGCCCCGCCGGCGCTAGCAACTGTACCGCCACTTCCGATCACTTCGTCCTGCGGGCGAGCGCCAATGAGTGAGTCGGTGACGCTATCGGTATTGAAGGCGACGTGATGCGGAGATGAGAGCTGTCTGACGTCGACGGTATCGGTGCCGCCGGCGTCACTGATGGTTATGGTATTAAAGTTCAAACTGGTCGGGCCAAAATCGCCGATGGCAAGAACGGTGTCATCGCCAGCGCCGGTATTGATTCCGATTTCTTCAATATCACGCAGCTCTGCGACGACTGTCGCGTTGGTCGTGCCGTTGCGCGTGATGACGATTTCCGTATCGGCATTTGCCAGCGTATGCGTGGCACCGCCGAGAGCGAGCCAATCGGCCTTGGCGTACACACGGTAGGTTTCGTTGCTGGTATCGCCGTTGATAATGAAAGCGTCGCCAAGGGTGCCTTCGGTGCCTCCATCGACGATATCGCGCCCGTCACCGGCCCGCCAGATCACCGCATCGTCGCCGGAGCCGGCATTGATCGTATCGTTGGCCGCCAGACCAAAGATCAAGTCTCCGTTTGCGGTTCCGGTCACCGTATTTGCAGCCGCGTTTCCGGACGTGATCGTGTAAAGTGCGGTGCCGAATTGCATCTCCTCGATGTTCGCTAGCGTGTCAGCGCCATTGGCCGCACTCGATACGACGTAGGTAGGCCCTGAGGTTGGGGTCGTCGGTGAAATTACGTAATCAAGGACGTTGCCCGTGAAGTTGACGCGGTCGATGCCGGTAGTGCCGTTATAGGTATTGTTGCCCGAATTGCCGGTGAATACGTCTGCGTTGGTGCCGCCGATGACATTGTCGACGCCGGAGATCGATGCAAATCCAGTGGCTGCGCCGGTGGTCAGATTGACCGTGATCGCCGCCGTGGTGACGTATTGCAATGTGTCGGTGCCATCGCCTAATGCCGCAGTGAAAACTTCGACGTCGGCCGCGATCGAGCCACCCATTTCGATGTTCGTTATTCGCGCTCCGTTGTAGTTCACGACCAACGTTTCGACATCTGCTAATCCGCTATCCACGATTGAAAGTGTATCGGTTCCAGTGCCGCCGGTAATTCCATCGTGTCCGTTGGAGTTTTGATCGATGTCGAAGATGATCAGGTCGTTGTCTGCTCCACCGTTGATGACGTCGTTTCCGGTGCCGCCCGAAAGCGTATCGTCCCCGGCATCTCCATTCAGCACGTCGTTGCCGATACCGCCCTTTAGATTGTCGCTCCCGCCGCCGCCGCTGAGGACGTTGGCGAGGTCATCACCCGTCAGCGTATCGGCAGCTGCACCGCCGATGACATTTTCAATATTCGCAACGGTGTCAGACAGCAAGGCTGTGGTGCCCGAGCCTGCGACCACGGCCGCGATGGCTCCGTTAAGTGTGAGCGTGAGACCAGTGGCATGAGCCGAATAATCGGCCGTGTCCGTTCCGGTGCCACCGTCAAGAACGTCGCGCACGTTATCGACGCCGCTGATAAGGGTGTCGATGTCGGCTCCGCCGTTGAGGATGTCGCTACCAAGACCACCGCTCAACCGGTCGTTACCGTTGCCCCCGTTAAGGGTATCATCGCCATCGCCGCCCGTGAGGCCGTTGACAAGGCCGTCGCCCGTCAGCTGGTCATCGCCGGAGCCGCCGATGACGCTTTCGATGTTAACGATGGTGTCCGACAGCGCGGCAGTGGTGCCCGAGCCGCCGACCACGGCCGCTGTGGCGCCGTTGAGCGTGACTGTCAGAGCCGCCGTTAAGGCCGAGAAGTCGGCGGTGTCGAAGCCAGCGCCGCCATCCAGAACATCGCGAAGCCCATCGGCCGAGCTCACCAGTGTGTCGTTGTCAGCGCCGCCGTTGAGGACGTCGTTGCCGTCGCCGGCGTTCAGCGTGTCATTGCCGTCGTTGCCGTTCAGGAGGTCGTTGCCGGCAAGACCATTGAGCGTATCATTGCCGCCATTGCCGTTGGCCACGTCGTCGAATGGTGTGAGCGCGGGAGTGTTGGGATCAACGTTGCCATTATAAAGATCACCAATGCCAGCGGTTGGCACCGAAACCACGCGCTCCAGTGTGCCGAGTTGATCGAGGAACGTGACAACGGACCGCAAGATTAGGCCCACTTGCGCCTGCCCGGGCGTGAAGCTCGAGGCATTGGCACCGCCAATAGTTGTCCAAACGCCGTCCGGAAGCGTCCCGACGGGCGCCGACTGCCACTGGTAGCCGAAGTCTCCGACGATGCCGTTAAAGTCGGCGATCGACGACGTGTTCAGCGTGAGAAGCTGACCTTCGGTCGGTGTGCCGCCGTTGGCGTCGACGATGACGGGTGCGCCCGTTGCGGGGCGTGCAACAATATTGATGTCGGTGAAGGTCCCGGTTTCGACGCCGTTGGCATCCCGATCGGTGAAGCGCAGGATCTCGATGTTGGAAAGCGTGTCGGTACCTTCATCCCCCAACGGTCCGTTCAGTGCGGCAATGCCCGTGAAGGGGTCGGTGATCGATATCGGCGCCACCACATCGTCAACCACGGTCACCGTGCCGTTGTCGTTGAACGTGAATGTGTAGTCTTCTCTGGCACCGTGATAGAGTGCCACGTCGAGATCGGCTTTTGTGGCCCCATCCGTGATCAATTCGCGGACGATCTTGAGTTGGCCTGGATTGATGCGGCCAGCCAGCATGTCGGCCGAGATTTCGTTGAGGCTGTCGACTGAGCCGTCGGCTCCGACCGACGCCAAGTTAGTGACGAGGGCACCCGTGCCGTCCTTGTTGGCATGGACCTCGATTCTCACATTCAGCCAGCGGTCGCCATCGATAATGTCGTTGCCGATGTTGCCCGTGATCAGATCGCTGCCAGCGCCGCCGAGGATAATTTCACCGCCAGCATTGACGTCGGACTCGAATACGACGTCAGTGGGGGCCCCCGGAGCTACGTCGAGCAGTTCCCGCAGACCGTTAATACGGTCAACGCCCGCTTGTGTGAGTGCATCAGCGAAGCCTTCGCCGGCAAGAATCTTTGTTGCACCCGTCAGAATGTCGTTATGCTTCCAGCCCGAAAGACCTTCAACCGAGTCGAACCGGTCGCGCAGAATGAGGGCTTGGCGCGCATCGAATACGCGAATGCCAAGATCAGTATCCGCGGCATTGGCGTCGCCCTTGTGGATCGCCCAGTCGAAACCATCCATGCCGTTGTTGCGCTGGATACCAGCGCTTTGGACCATAATGTCGTCGCCGTTTTCGGCGTCGTAGTCGGTATCGTTGCCTTGACCATTGAGAACGTCGTGCCCGACGATGGGAGAATTGAAGAACAGTTCGGAGTTTTCACCCGAAAGCCCGTCGAAGCCTTCGCCGCCCTCGATCCAGTCGTCGCCTTCGTTGCCCATCAGGACGTCAGGAGCGGAACCGCCGAGAAGGAAATCGTCGCCTTCACCAGCAAAGATTTCAACGGTGTCAGTGCTCGCACGCAGGAAGTCGTTGCCTGTGTCGCCGAACAGGAAACTGAGACCATGGCCGCTGCTGATGACGTCGTTGCCCTGGTTGCCGCGCAGGAAGTTGTCGCCGAAGGGGTCTTCGATGATGTCATCGCCTTCGCCGCCGAAGACCTGGTCGGATTCCATGCCCGCGTTCAGGTAGTCGTCGCCGCCATCGCCCCAAAGCGTGTCGATGCCTTTGTCGCCATAGAGGCTGTCATTGCCTTCGGTGCCGCCGAGAACGACGTGTTCGCCGCCCGAGAACTTCAGAATGTTGCCGTCGACATGGCCGTCGTTATTCACATCGGCGGTGCCGTTCACGCGCACGACCTTCGGGTCGATGATGTCCTGGAGTAAGTTGCCGTGCGTGGGATCGGCCGAGCCAAGGCCCACGTTGTCCTGTGCAATGTTCGGGTCGAGTTCGAGGATGAGATCGGCGGTGTTGAATGCGAGGGCAGAAATATGGGTCGAGTTGTCAGCACCGAGGTCGGTGTTGCGCATGACGAGGTCGCCGAAGGTCGTCGGCTCGAGCTGGTTGAGCAAATTCATGCCCTGGGTGCGGCTCAGGTAGTAGAACC
This sequence comes from Hyphomicrobium sp., assembly GCA_031414095.1. GTDB lineage: Bacteria > Pseudomonadota > Alphaproteobacteria > Rhizobiales > Hyphomicrobiaceae > JANNFX01. Next base: position 11,369 of record JANNUW010000652.1, read on the forward strand.
GGTCGCCGTTCTGCAGGTGCTCCATCTGGTATTCAAAGACGAAGTTGAAGGTGGAACCAAGCTGG
>JANNUW010000653.1:0-1589 GCA_031414095.1 Hyphomicrobium sp.
CCCGTCAATTACCGATTATATCTAACTGTGGTAGTGAACAGAACTGCGGCTCGGAATTAGGAGATCGTTGTCCATGGAGCCCCAGCGCACGGCAGCCGAAAGCAAAGCCGACAAGGCGCGTGACTGGCGCGCTGAAGTTGGCGCGGACAGCAATTCTGGTCGCTCCGTAGATTTGGCGCGCGCTGGTGAACCGGGCCGCGGGCGCGAAGCGAACACGCCAGAGCAAATTCCACTTCGTGGATGGAGGGATGTCCTGTGGCGGGTGTTCTGGTCGATCTCGGAAGATCGGATCTTGTCCACGTCCGGCAGCGTGGCTTTCTTTACGCTACTCGCGGTCTTTCCCGCCATCGCGGCCGTCGTATCGCTGTATGGGCTATTTGCTGACGCAAGCACGATTGGCAAGCACCTTTCCCTCCTTTCCGGGTTCCTCCCTGGTGGGGTTCTGCAGCTCATCGCCGAACAGATCACCGTCATTTCCCGCCAGGGAAATGAGACGCTGGGATTTGCCTTCGTCGTGGGATTAGTTATCGCACTTGGAAGCGCAAATTCCAGCATGGCAGCACTCTTCGACGCGCTCAACGTGGTCTACGATGAGCGGGAAAAGCGCAGCTTGGTCCGGTTCTACGCCACCACCTTACTGTTCACGCTAGCCGGAATTGTTTTCGTGATCGTCGCCATCGCGGGGGTGGTCGTCCTACCGCTCATGTTGAAGTTCGTAGGTCTGGCGACGACGACGGAACAGCTGATCGCGATCGTGCGATGGCCGATCCTTTTCGTGACGATCGTGGTGAGCCTCGCATGCATCTACCGCTATGGCCCGAGTCGCAGGGACGCCCGCTGGCGTTGGGTCACATGGGGGAGCGTCCTCGGCGCGATGTTATGGATGGGGGCTTCGATGCTGTTCTCTTGGTACGTCGCCACCTTCGACAGCTATAACAAAACCTACGGCTCGCTTGGTGCAGGCATCGGTTTCATGGTCTGGTTGTGGCTTTCGGCGGTGATCGTGCTGCTCGGGGGTGAGCTCAACGCGGAGATGGAGCACCAAACCGCTCGCGACACGACTGACGGCGGCTCGAAACCTCTTGGCTTAAGAGGCGCGATGATGGCAGATCACGTCGGCAAGGCACAAGTTTAGCCAGAAGTTTCCTTAAGTTCGATCAGCGGTAGCTCAAAGTAGGTTTTCAGAAGACAACGTCGGTCCGACTGCCCAGGAGTTCATCGAATCAACAATCGGGTGGTCATTCCACAAATTCAGTCCGCTTTGCAGGGCCACCAACCGGGAGCACTCAGACCGGCGGGAAGCTTCGTATTCTCGTTTCCGCAGGCTATGTCTAGCTGGGCCTGAGTGAGATCCTTGACTGCGGTTAGGTTGGCGCCTTCGAAATTTGCCCGATAGAGAAAGGCGCCCTTCATGGAAGCACCACTCAAATCTGCTTCTAGGAAAATACATCGTGGTAGGAGAGCGTCGACTAGCAGGGCGTTCGTGAGTTTGGCCTTGCTGAAATTGGTGCGATGGAAATCACCATCGGACAAATCTGCACCTGTCAGATCGGCGCCCTCGAAGTTCACTCGATGAAACTCTGCCTTGA
>JANNUW010000654.1:0-3832 GCA_031414095.1 Hyphomicrobium sp.
CTTGCAGGCCGCGCCATGGAAATGCTCGAACAAGATAGAACTCATCGGCGAGGTACAGGCTGCGAATGCCTTGACCACCGTGTCGATGGCGCCATCGCTCAACTCGGGAACGAAATTTGCCTTCCAGTAGTTGAGCGCGCCCTTGGGGTTGCCGGCATCGAGCATGGCGTTGATGGCGCTGTAGGGAATGGGGCCGAGCGCATCCATAACCGGAGGCCCGAAAGCCTTGATCGGCTTCACCGCCGCTTCGCCTTCGGCAAGGCTGCCACAGTGTGCGACCACCAAGGCGGCGATACTGGCTCCCGATCCGTCGGGAGCGTGGCCAAGCGCCGCGAACACCACCATCTCGTCGGGAAGTGATGCCGTGAGTTGGCGATAGTACCGCAGCATCTCTCCCGCTTTTTCGAAGGGATGCACGACAAGGCCGCCGGTGATCATCGGGCCTACACTGTGCAGCCGGAATTCGAACGAGGAGACAACACCGAAATTGCCGCCACCACCACGCAATGCCCAGTACAGGTCGGGTTTTTCGGCAGCACTCGCCGTCAAGACCGAGCCGTCGGCTGTGACTACCTCAGCCGAGATGAGATTGTCGGCAGTCAAGCCATACTTGCCCATCAACCAGCCTAAGCCGCCGCCCAGCGTCAACCCTGCGACACCGGTTGTTGAAATCGCGCCGCCCGTAGTGGCCAGGCCATGCAACTGGGTTTCACGGTTGAACTCACCCCAATTGACACCCCCCTGGACCCGCACAGTGCGCGCCTTGGCATCGACGTGAATGCCTTTCATCGGCGCAAGGTCGATCATCAGGCCGCCTTCGACAGTCGATCGCCCGGCGACATTGTGGCCGCCGCCGCGAACAGCAATCTCCAGGCCATGCTGGCGGCCGAATTTCACCGCATCAACGATGCCTGCTGTGCCCGTGCAGCGGGCAATGACCGCCGGGTGCTTGTCGATCAAGCCGTTGTGGACTTTGCGCGCGGCATCGTAGCCGGCATCGCCGGGACGCAACAGTTCACCGCCAAAATTGCCCTTCAGTTCGGCGATGGCGGCCTCAAGATTTTGAGCGGATGTCATCACTCGTTCCCTTTAATCCGACATCGACCGGATGTCCCACCTGTTGGAATCGAGTTTTGCGCAAACAGGCGGCATTGGCAATACCGAACTTCGGCAAATGGCATTGACGATTGGTCAAAGCCGTGATGTCCGGTGTGGGTCAAAAACAGAAGTCAGCTAATGCCAACGCCATTTCCGCTGTGCCTCTGATAGCGGACGAATTGTTGCAGATAACGGACATCAGCGCCATAAACCTCCTCGGCTGGCGCAGGCGGAAGGGGGCTGGGCTGGGTAGGCTGTGAGGCTTATTGCTCCGCTTACTGCTTTGGATGCGCAGCCAGCCATTCCCAGGCGAGGCGTTGGGCAAGCTTGGCGTTCCACCAGTAAGCAAATGCCTTACGAGGCAAGCACCTCACATAACGGGCCCAAATAGCCGGAACAGGCCATTAGGGGCAGTCATACTACCTCTGAGACGTTCATCTCGCTAGGACTGGCCAGTCTGGCACCATTTTGACCCCTGGCATCGGTTTATTGGCAGGGTTCGGGGGTCTACCAGAGCGGACCAATTGCTGGTCTAGCCAATGCCGCCCAATTGGCCTAGCAGGACCGGTACACTTTTGCGTCGCCTTCAGGCGCCGCAACAAAAGCCGGTTCAGTGGTACACTTTGCTCCCGCGATTTATACTTGCGGAATACGACTTATCTTGCAGCGTCCAGCTGAATGATTTCCGCACCTTTCCAGCCGACCATCATGCTTGGCGCGTTGGTGTTGCCGCCGATCAGGCTCGGGAAGGCTGACGCGTCGCACACCCGCAATCCCTCTACCCCGTGAACGCGAAGCCTTGCATCGACGACCGACGACGTTGCATCCGGGCCCATGCGGCAAGTGCAGGATGGGTGATAGACGGTGCCGCTCCTGAGGCGGAAATCAGCAATCAGGTCCTCGTCGCTCTGGCATGTCGGGCCGGGACGCAATTCCTCTGCCGTCAGCTCGGCAAGCGGCTGTTGGGCGGCGATCCGCCGCAAGTATTTCACTGCCACCAACATCTCATCCACATCGTGCTGGGTCGAATAGGCGTTGGCCGTGATGCGCGGATGGGCAAACGGATCGCTGGACTTGATCGCGATCTCGCCGCGGCTGGTCGGCCTGCAGTTCGACAAGCCGAGTGAAAGGCCGGAGAAGGGGTCGGGCGTCAGCAGTGGCCGCTCGCCGGATTTGGGAATCAGCGTTGAAAAAGCCTGCATGTAGAGCTGCATGTTGGGCCGCCGCAGTTCCGCCGAGGTGCGGAAGAAACCGCCACCATGATTGACACTCAGGCTCAGGGGTCCGCGCCTTGTGAGAACATACTTGAGCCCGACGCGCAACTTTCCCCACCAAGGACGCAGCTCGTCGTTCAGTGTCGGCACTTTCATGCGCCAGGTGTAATTGATGCCAACATGATCCTGGAGATGGGCGCCGACATTGGCGTTGTCGTGGCGCACTTCGATACCGTATTGCTGTAGAAGTCTGCCGGGGCCGATGCCTGAAAGCTGCAAGAGCTGCACCGAATTGATAGCACCGCCCGCGACAATCACCTCGCGCCCCGCCATCGCCCGGTGGGCGGCACCGTCCTTTACATATTCGACACCCGCCGCGCGCGTGCCTTCGAACAGTATGCGTGTCACATGGGCCAGGGTTTCAACTCGGACATTTGCCCTCCGCATGGCGGGGCGTAGAAAGGCCCGCGCTGCTGATAGCCGCCTGCCATTCTTGGTAGTGAGCTGGTAATAGCCGACACCCTCCTGATTGGCACCGTTGAAGTCGGGGTTGAAGGGCAGGCCGGACTTCTCCACCGACTTGATGAAATCACGGGTGAGCGGGTGCAAGTCGTCCGTGGGTGAAGCGATATGAAGGGGGCCGCCGATACCGCGATAATCATTGCCACCGGCCTCATTGTCCTCCATGGCCCTGTATGCCTTCAGCACATCGGCCCAGCCCCAGCCGGGGTTGCCAGCGGCCTTCCAATCTTCGTAGTCATCGGCGTGGCCACGTATATAGACCATGGCGTTGATCGAGCTGGAGCCCCCCAGCACCTTGCCGCGCGGCCAATAGTCCCGCTGGCCGGCAAGCCCCGGATCGGGCTCGGCTTCATACATCCAGTTCACTGCGGGATCGTAGAAGGTCTTGCCATAGCCGAGCGGCATGTGGATGAAGAAGCGCAGGTCACTGCCGCCTGCTTCCAGCACCAGCACCAGCACCTTGTGGCGTCCGTTCGCTGAAAGCCGTTCGGCCAGCACGCAGCCGGCGCTGCCGGCACCGACGATGATGAAGTCGTAGTTTAATTGAGAAATCCCTAGCTCGTGCAGCCCTTGTCGCCAACATACCATTCGCTGGGGGGCACGTCTTCAAAGACGATCCACATGTCGGACGGCTGCAGGCCCGTGGCCTTGGTCACCGTCTTCATGAAGCCGGTGGCAATCTTCTGTTTGGTCTGCTTGGAATGGCCTTCGAGAATACGCACGGTGATCATAGGCATGGCAACGAACCTCCCGGTCGGTAGTGAATGAATTGCTACAGCCGACATCCACCGGATGACCGGCCAGTTGAGGGCAAGTTTTGCGTAAAAAGGCGTCATTGGCAAGACCGGACCTTGGCAAATGGCTTCGGCGATCCGCCAAAGCCGTGATGTCTGCAGTGGGTCAACAGGAGACCAAGTGCAATCATCAGCCCATGTCGGCTTGGCCTCCATAAGCAGACGGGTCTTTGCAGAAAGCGGACATCGTCAGTTGAATGTCAG
>JANNUW010000655.1:0-1763 GCA_031414095.1 Hyphomicrobium sp.
GACGACCACGGGCTCAGAACTGGGCATCCGTGTGACGCCGACGCCAGTCATGCGCGACAACGCAATCAATCCGACGCAAACCACGATCATTGCGATGGCGCCCGCGAGCGGTCCGCGCGGGAAAGGACGGTCAACAACGGAGCCACTCATCGCGGTTTCCTTCACGAGGCCAGCGCTATCGATGACGGCATTTCGCCTTGCTGGGACGGTATCGGCTTGCGTGCAGCTGGTGCACCGTTGGCAACAACTGTGCTTGGCTCGACGGTTGACATGGCGATCGCGTTGGCAAGTATCGAGCCGACCTTCGCCGCATCTCCCACCGCGCGCAGCATCGGCTCGGGCTTCGAGACATACCACGGCCGTGCATGCGGCCACAGAACGAGGTAGGCGATGCGATCACCTCCCACGATCGACATCGGGATGTCGCCAACGTCATCCGTCCGCTGGCGCAAGGAAACGGCGCCGATCGTGCGGAAGGGAAAATTGATCGTCATCGGCAAGGCGATGCCGAAGCGGATGACGACACGCCGATTGGTGATCGTATAGATGGTGGTGCGCTGGGTCAGGTACGCCAGTAGCATCAGCATCGCGACAGCGCAGAGCGCCAAGGGAATTAACCACAGAGCCGCCTTGGCGGTCGTTTGTGCGGTCTGCAACAGCGTCGCCCCGGTCGAGAGCTCAATGAGGGCCCGCAGACCCAGCAAGCCAGCGAAATAGGTCGCGACCTTATTGGCGTGAAAGACATCCCGAGCAAGACGGGGCCATTGTGGAAGTCCCTGCCACAGTATGTGCTCACCCGGCGGCAGGCGTCCGGGCAATCCCGGAATCGGTTCATACTCGTACTCGCTCACAGCACCGGCTCCTGTCGGGATGGCATCGCATACAGATGACCGCCGCCGTAATAGGCGCAGATGCGATCTTCCTCGCGCAGTGTAACTTGGTCGGGATTGGCGAGCCGCGGCACATCGGCGAACTGTTTACTCATGATGGACTTGACGCGGACTTCTCTCGAGCCGCCGTTGATGCGCGCGAAGTTGATGGGCAAAAGCACGCGACGCGGAACCGGGTGAGTGCTGTCTGGTGTTTCGCTGGTGACAGCCGGGAGATCGACTTCAAGGTAGCGGATGAGGCCCTCGGCCCGGTCCACCCAGGCTTCAGAAATCGTACCGGCCACGAGGCCGTCGGCGCCAACGACATCCATGCCCCGTGGGTCAGGATCGCGCGTTTCGATCGTATGGGTCCTGGCAACACGCAGCGGCACGATCCGGGCATGGCCTTCATACGTCGTATCGGGGACATTTGCGCGCAGCGCATAGGACGCTGGTCCGACGCCGTCGATCATTGGATTTCCAGTTGGCTCGAGCGGAGCGCCAGGCCACGGCGCGACCGGTATTGCCCGCAACGGCCGATCGTCGATCTCGCGGCGCGGGGCCCTTTGCGTGGCACCGTTCGCAAGCAGAAACGTTTTCGGTGCCGGAATGCCTGGAAACCCTTGCACCGTGACGTATTCGGATCGTTCGCTTTCGAGGGGATAGCCCTCGCGCTTATCTTCACGCCGCAGGTAGAGGATCAATCCGGCAAAAAAGATGAAAAAGATGTAGAGCACCACTTGCGCCACATCGATATCGTTGAACAGCAGCCCTTGTCTCATGGCATGACCTCCGCGTTCAGATCTTAACTGGCAGTCCGTTTAGTGTAAGCGTTTCGCTGTGACGCACCGGTAGCGCGCGCGTCGAGCGAACAAGCGGGCCGAGCGCGATCAG
>JANNUW010000656.1:0-1301 GCA_031414095.1 Hyphomicrobium sp.
CTACATTCTCGGCAAGGATGAAGGCGGCCGTCATACGCCGTTCTTCACCAACTACCGTCCGCAGTTCTATTTCCGCACGACGGACGTGACCGGTGTGGTCACGCTTCCCGAAGGCACGGAAATGGTGATGCCCGGCGATAACGTCTCGGTTGATATCGAGCTCGTTTCGCCGATCGCCATGGAAGAAAAAGTTCGCTTCGCGATCCGTGAAGGCGGCCGCACCGTCGGTGCAGGCGTCGTTACGAAAATCGTTGAGTAGTAGATAAATGGTTTGGGAGGCGTCTGGCAACGGGCGCTTCCTTCACTTTTCGTAGGTCTCGAAAAACATGAACGGCCAGAATATCCGCATCCGGTTGAAGGCGTTTGATCATCGTATTCTCGATGCATCAACGCGGGAAATCGTGAACACGGCGAAGCGCACGGGCGCAGAAGTCCGCGGGCCCATCCCGCTGCCAACGCGCATCGAACGTTTCACGGTGAACCGTTCGCCACACGTCGATAAGAAGAGCCGCGAGCAGTTCGAAATTCGCACTCACAAGCGTCTTTTGGACATCGTGGATCCCACGCCGCAGACGGTTGATGCTTTGATGAAGCTCGACTTGGCTGCCGGTGTCGACGTCGAGATTAAGCTCTAGAAGTTTGCGGGTCCTCTGCTGCGCCCCCCGGGGCGAGCCAGCACGACCCATTGAAAGGAAGGAATGCTCAGATGCGTTCCGGAATTATTGCACAGAAAGTGGGCATGACCCGCATTTTCACCGACGCCGGGGAGCACATCCCTGTCACGGTTTTGAAGATGGAAAAGCTGCAAGTTCTTTCTCATCGCACAGAAGAGAAGAACGGCTATACGGCCATCCAGGTAGGCGTCGGTACTCGCAAGCCGTCTCGCCTGCGTAAGTCGGAGCGTGGCACGTTTGCGGTCGCTGAAGTTGAGCCCAAGCGCAAGCTTGCTGAGTTCCGCGTGTCGCCTGCAAACCTCATCGAACAGGGCGCCGAAATTACGGCTGACCATTTCGTTCCTGGCCAGTTCGTCGACGTGACGGGCACCAGCCAGGGTAAAGGTTTCCAGGGTGCAATGAAGCGCTGGAACTTCGGCGGGCTTCGCGCCACTCATGGTGTGTCTGTTACCCATCGTGCACTTGGTTCGACAGGTCAGCGCCAGGACCCCGGCAAGGTGTTCAAGGGTAAGAAGATGGCCGGCCATATGGGCGACGAGCGCATCACTACTCAGAACCTCGTTGTCGTCAAAACAGATGTTGATCGTGGCCTTCTCATGATCCGCGGCGCTGTGCCCGGTTCAAAGG
>JANNUW010000657.1:0-1792 GCA_031414095.1 Hyphomicrobium sp.
AAGCCTCCGGCGAGGACCGCCTTGCGTGGATGTGACGACCTGTTCTGATGATGACTTTGTTGGTCATTGTTGGAGATAGGCACGTGCCTAGGTCTGGAGATATGTCTTCGCGCGATTTTGCCGTCGTTGCGGCACGTCGGATTTGGAGCGCGGCTGAGAAGCAGCGGATTGTTGACGAGGCGTCGGTGCCAGGCGTCAACATCTCGGCGGTCGCCCGCAATAATGGCGTTGCCCAGAGCTTGCTGTATCGCTGGCGGAAAGATGCCGCCACGGCGGCAAGCGCCACGTCACCGTTGTTTGTTCCGGTCGCGTTGACGACGGCGCAATCGCTAGTTCCGCAAATGGCGGCAAAAGAAACCCGGCCAAAATCATCACCGGCCTCGTCGCGGCCGCCGATCTCAGCATCCCTGATCGAAGTCGTCCTCGAGGGCGGGCGCACACTTCGTATTGCTCCGGATGTCGACGCTGGGTAAGCATCCGCTGAGCGCCGCAGGGTCTACGCGGCTGTCGTTGGCTTTGGGGCCATGCCGGCAGCACGTTCTTCGATGATGATCTGCTTGAGGCATTCGATGCCGTATTCAGTGAAGGCCGGGACGCCGTGTTCGCCGGCGCCGAAGACCCAGAGACAACCCTCCTCGGGGTCCATGGCGACGGAGATCTCTTGCAGCCAGTCCTCGTCCTCACCGAGCATCGTGGCGACATGACCGATCGTGAAGAGGTGAGGGATCGCGGCCATGGTCACGCTGCCTGAGCGGTCGCGGACCGCGCATCGCGCCAGTTCCACGGCAACAACTCGTCGAGCCTTGATGCTGGATGTTCGGCGATGCGCGCGAGCACGTCGGCGAGCCACGCCTGCGGGTCTATATTGTTCATTTTCGCCGTGACGATGGCACTGTACATGGCGGCTGCGCGCGCGCCGCCGCGATCGGAACCGGCGAACAGCCACGACTTGCGTCCGAGTGCGATCCCGCGCAGCGCACGTTCGGCGGCATTGTTGGTCAGGCAGATGCGCCCGTCGTCGAGGAAGCGCGTAAACGACCGCCAACGCTTCAGCATATAGTCCATCGCCTTGGCGATGTCGTTGCCGCGCGAAAGTTTGGCGCGCTCTTCGTGCATCCAGCTTTCGAGATCGGCGACGAGTGGCGCGCTTTTCTCCTGTCGAACGCGTCGTCGCTCATCGGCGTTCTTGCCGTTGATCGTGCGCTCGATTTCGAACAGCGCATCGATGCGACGCACGACCTCCAGCGCCAGTGGCGAGATCACCGGCGGCGTCTTGCCTTCGGCCTTGCGGCGCGCGCTTGCGTCGATGTCGGCCAACGCAAAGAACGGCCGGCGCGCGTGCGCCCAGCACGCCGCTTCGAAGATTGGTCCCGGTATACGATCACCATCGTAGAGTCGGCCATAGCCGCCATAGGCGTCGGCCTGCAGCAGACCAGACCACTTGGCCAGATGCGCCCGCGGATGTTCTCCACCGCGATCACGCGAGTAGTAGAACATCGCTGCCGGTGGTGATCTGCGCGGATGCGGGTGGGCATCCGAAGCGCAATCAAACATGCCTGCAAACGGCCGATCGTCACGCACGTAGACCCACGTGCGCCCGGTGATCGTCTTGCCTTTGGCGAGCACCGGCACCGTCGTGTCGTCGCCATGAAGCCGAACGGCTGCGAACACGTGTGCCTCAATGCGGCGTAACAACGGCTCCAGCGCGGCACATCCGGCACCGACTTGATCGGCGAGTGTCGACAGGCTCAGCGGCACACCCTCACGCGCATAGCGCTCGGCTTGGCGGTTC
>JANNUW010000658.1:0-1995 GCA_031414095.1 Hyphomicrobium sp.
TCGCGCCGCAGCGTCTTCACGTCGCCGGTATTGGCGGCGCGCTCGGTGTCACCCGCCAGGCGTCGCTTGCCGGCTTCCAAGAATTCTTTCGACCAGCTGTAATAGAGGCTTTCGGCGATGCCTTCGCGGCGGCACAGCTCGGCAATCGTCGCCTCTCCACGCAGGCCATCGAGGACGATGCGGATCTTTTCTTCCGCCGAGTATTGCTTGCGAGTGACTCGGCGGATGTCGCGAACGAGCTTCTCGGATGGCGTCTCAGACGTCTTGGATTTGTAACTCATGTCCACTCCTCAGGGGATGACGATGAGCCCAAAATCCTCCGTTCCTCAAGCCGCTAGTTTTGTCTCACAGGTGTTGATGTCGGACACATTGCTCTGCTCATCGGCGAAATTGCGCTGATAGGGGGTGGTGAGGAACGCGATATAGGATAAGTCTTACACGACAGCGCTACCACGATCGATCGCCGGAGCAATTCATCATGGGTCTGGTTGGTGTGAGCCATGTCTCGCACACGAGCAGCCCTGACCTCGCGAAGCATCGGTCGATGCCCTCTGCATATCGGTTTCCAGCCTGGAATCCTGCACCAGTGACCAACGCACCATTTGCTCGAGCGCGGTCCGCGCTGGATCATCCGTGCACTCGAGTGCCGTCATCAGCGCCAACCAGTCCTCGTTGGATGCCAGCGCCGCAAAGCGTCGTGTGGCGCCAGACGCATATTGGCCGGGGCTTTCTCCGTGCAGGGTGCCGATGGCGTGCACTTCCGTGAGCAATACGGTATCTTCCAATGCTTCGAGTGCGGCACCTGCGTCCGCCTCGTCATCCAGCCTTGCGAGGATGGTTCCGAGCAACATGATGTCACCTCACTGCACAAGGGGAGAGCCGGCGCCTGCAAGCTCGACGCCAGTTATGTCGGCGCGACCCGCCAGGATCGAAACGTATTGCTGGATGGCTGCGCGCTGTACTTTCTCATTGAGCCAGTCGGCGATGCGTTGGCGAAGCATTTCGAATGGCAGCTCGCGGCCGTCGATGCGTCGATCAAGCGCCACGACGTGGAACCCATACCGCGTCTCGATCGGTTCGGGATGCACTGCGCCGACGACCAATGATCCGAGTGCCTGTTCGAATTCTGCAACCGTCTGACCCGGTCCGATCTGGCCCAGACTGCCGCCGGTCTTACCGGACGGGCACGCCGATAACGCTGCTGCGAGATCGGAGAATCTGGTGGGATCATTGCCGAGTTGCGCGATGACCGCACGCGCCTGTTCGACAGCGTTCTTACGCGCCGCAGCGTCTTGCCTGGCAGCGGCGAATAGTATGTGGCGCACCTCGTACAGCGCGGCCGAGCTGAACCTGCGCCGGTTCAGATCATAGTAGCGCCGGCATGCAGCCTCGTCTGCCGTTGGCGTTCGAACCTCCCGTTCAACGAGCGTGCGAACCAGCGCCTCCTCATCGGTTTCGCGCCGGCCTTGCCCGTCGTCGGCAGGCTGCGCGGCAAGGTTCAAGCGCCGAGCTTGGGCCAATAGCAATTGCCGAACGACGAGCGCACGCGCCGCTGCTTTCCAACCTTCGACGGGTGAGGCTGCCGGATGGTGCTGGATTTCACGGGCTATAACGTCGCGGGCGATGACGACACCATCGACGCTGACGACAATTTTCTTAGTTGGGATGGCAGGTTTGATCGCGCAATTGGCTGTGCTCATGACCGTTCACTCCGCCGGATATTGGGTTGGGCGTTGCGTGCTGTTTGCGCCAATGGCGCGCCGCGTTCGCACCACTTGATAGCCCCGTCTCCCGAGGTACCAAACCGGCGCTGACCAGATGTGGACGAGGCGTGAGAACGGGAAGATCAGAAAAATTGTCATGCCGAGCACGAGGTGCGTCAGATAGGGCCAATCGAGCCCCTGAAGCGTCTTCGCATCGATCGGCTGCAACGTCAGTATGCCCTGTGCCCAGTGCGCTAGGGTCAACATCGCTGAGCCATCCGAGTGGATGAAC
>JANNUW010000659.1:0-1003 GCA_031414095.1 Hyphomicrobium sp.
CCCAAGTGGTCGCATCGAGTCAAAGAATTCCGCCGCGCGCGAAATCGCCTTGGCGCTGGGCGTGCCACCCATGCTGCGGCTGACGTTATTCCCGCAATTTCTTCGATCATCAGGTAGGTCACTACCCCCACCCACCAGCTCAAAGCACCCACACATGACCAGAGCCTCTCCCCACAGCCGGGCGCCCGAGCTGAAGTTCACCGCGCTCGACCTCGGCCAGGCGCAGACCGATGGCGCCTTCGAAGGCTACGCCAGTCTCTTTGGCCGCGAAGATCTGGCGCACGATGTCGTGGCGTCCGGCGCCTTTCGTCAAACACTCACTGAACGCGGCGCGGGCGGCATCCGCATGCTGTTCCAGCATGATGCCAATCAGCCGATCGGCGTGTGGACCGAACTCGTCGAAGATGCGCGCGGTCTCTACGCCAAGGGCCAGCTCTCGCTCGATGTGCCCAAGGCGCGCGAAGTGCTGGCGCTGATGCGCGACCGCGCGCTCGATGGATTGTCGATCGGCTACAAGCCCGTGAAATTCCGCCGCGATGCGAAGAACGGTACGCGCCGTCTCGACATCGTCGACCTCTGGGAAATTTCAATCGTTACGTTTCCGATGCTGCCGGGCGCGCGGGTTTCGCGCGTCAAGTCGCAGCCCTTTGCAGGCACCATGCCGACGGAACGGGAATTCGAGCGCTGGCTCACGCGGGATGCTGGGTTCACGCGCTCGCAGGCACGAGCGGTTTTGCGCTCGGGTCTCAAAGGCCTTCGCGACTTGCGGGAAGCGGGCGAAGGCAACAGCGAAGTCGACCGGCTCACTGCCCAAATCCGGCAGACGACGCGGCTGCTTCGATCCATGATCTAGCCCAACATGAAGGACATCCAATGACGGATCACAGAGACATCGAAACCAAGGCGGGACGCACCGATCTCGCGCACGACATCGAAGGCCTGCTGCAGGCCTTCGAAGCCTTCAAGGAAACCAACGACGACCGCCTAACGCAGATCGAACGCC
>JANNUW010000660.1:0-2964 GCA_031414095.1 Hyphomicrobium sp.
GGCGCACCCAAGCCGCAAGCCTCATGCGCCGTCACGGTCAATGAACTGCGGCCCAATGCCGACGGCTCGCCGATCAATGTTTCCACAACCAGCGCGACGGTGAAAAAAGCCCGCGAAGGCGTGATGGAATTCCTGCTCATCAATCATCCGCTCGATTGCCCGATCTGCGACCAGGGCGGCGAGTGCGACCTGCAGGATCAGGCCATGGCGTTCGGCGCCGGCGGTTCGCGCTACGACGAGAACAAGCGCGCCGTCGAAGATAAATATCTCGGCCCCCTGATCAAGATGCATATGACGCGCTGCATCCACTGCACGCGCTGCGTGCGCTACATGACGGAGGTGGCCGGCGTCGAAGAACTGGGCCTCATTGGGCGCGGCGAAGATGCCGAAATCACGACCTATCTCGAAAACGGCATGCTGTCGGAATTGAGCGCCAACGCGGTTGATCTGTGCCCTGTCGGCGCGCTGACGCACCGTCCGTGGGCGCATAACGCGCGGCCGTGGGAGTTGAAGAAAACCGAGACCATCGACGTGATGGATGCGCTGGGCTCGGCCATCCGTGTCGACACGCGCGGGCGCGAAGTGATGCGCATTCTGCCGCGCAACAATGATGCGGTGAACGAGGAATGGATATCCGACAAGGCGCGCCACGTCGCCGATGGTTTGCGCACGCAACGGCTTGATCAGCCGTTCATCCGGCGCAACGGCCGTTTAGTGCCAGCCTCCTGGAAGGACGCATTCGATCTCATCGCTCAGAGAATGACGGCGATCGACGCGCGCCGCATCGGGGCCATCGCCGGCGATCTGGCCGGTGCGGAGGAAATGTTTGCGCTTAAGGATCTGTTCACGCGGCTCGGCTCGAAAAACATCGACTGCCGCCAGGACGGCAGCAAGCTCGATCCCGCGCACGGCCGCGCCAGCTATCTTTTCAACGCCACCATCGAAGGCATCGAGCGCGCCGATGTCATCGTGCTGATAGGCACCAATCCTCGCCTGGAAGCGCCGGTCTTGAATTCGCGTATTCTGAAACGCTGGCGCACAGGCGCGCTTAAAGTCGGCGTTATCGGCGAGCCGGCATACTTGACGTATCCGGCTGAGTTTCTGGGGCCAGGTGCTCAAGCCCTGGAAGCGATCACCAATGGCAACCATGCGTTCGCGAAAACTCTGGGCGACGCAAAAAATCCAATGATCGTCGTTGGGCAAGGTGCACTGACGCGCAGCGACGGCGCGGCCGTTTTGGCGCTCGCCGCCGCACTGGCTTTAAAGGTCAACACCGGCAAGGATGCTGACTGGCGGGTCTTCAACGTGCTGCATACTGCGGCCGCGCGCGTGGGTGGTCTCGATCTCGGATTTGTTCCAGGCGACGGCGGCCTCGGCACCAAGGGCATGCTGGAGGCGGCCTCGAAAAAGGCGTTCGATCTCGTCTACCTGCTGGGCGCTGACGAAATCGACATGACGTCACTGGGCGACGCCTTCGTCATCTACCAGGGCAGCCACGGCGATGCCGGCGCACACCGTGCCGACGTCATTCTGCCGGGCGCCGCCTACACCGAAAAGAGCGCGACCTACGTCAACACCGAGGGCCGCGTGCAGCAGACCGTGATGGCGGGGTTCGCGCCCGGCGATGCCAAGGAAGATTGGACGATCGTGCGCGCCCTCTCGGCGAAAGCCGGGCGCACGTTGCCCTACGATACGCTGGCTCAGCTGCGCGCTGCCATGTACAAGGCGGCCCCGGTTTTGACCCGGCTCGACAGTGTGGGCGGGGCAACGGGCGATACACTTGCCAAGCTCGCGAAGCTCAGCGGTCCGCTCTCGCCGTTACCGTTTGCTTCGCCCGTCAAAGACTTCTATTTGACCAATGCAATCGCGCGCGCGTCGGGCGTCATGGCCGAAATGAGCGCGCTCAAAAAAGCGAAGGGTGCGCCCAAGATCAAGGCTGCGGAGTGATGAGGATATTTGAACAAAGTTACGCGGAGAACGGTTCCCCTGATGCCGTCATTCCGGCGTCATGGCGGAGCCATGCGAACAGGTCCATCAATTTATCCGTCATCCCGGTGAAGGCCGGGATCCGGTCAGGTCTCAGCGTGCACTCGGTTGCAAATTCCAGGTTCGATCTCAAAAATACTCATGCGGCTCGTTGGACTGATCCCGGCCTGCGCCGGGATGACGGAGTTTATGATCCGCGTATGGTGGCCAGTTCGCGAAACGCTGCGCACCATGCGCCACAGAAATGCGCGGAGCGATGATGTCTGACGAAACACTCGGCACGCTTTACGATTGGGGGCTCTGGCTGATTTACACGGCGGGCCTGAGCCTTGCTGTGCTCGTTGGCCTGCTCCTGGTGGTCGCCTATCTCCTGCTGATGGACCGCAAGGTGTGGGCTGCGGTGCAGTTGCGGCGCGGGCCCAATGTGGTCGGGCCGTTCGGGCTTCTGCAGTCTTTTGCTGACCTCATCAAGTTTGCCGTCAAAGAACCGCTCATTCCTGCGGGCGCCGACAAGGGCGTGTTTTTGCTGGCGCCGCTCGCTACCGCCGTGTTTTCGCTCGCCGCTTGGGCCGTGATCCCGGTCGATCAGAATAGTTGGGGCAAGTGGGTCATCTCCGATCTGAATGTCGGCGTGCTCTACCTGCTCGCGTTCTCGTCGCTCGGCGTTTACGGCGTGATCATGGGCGGCTGGGCCTCGAACTCGAAGTATCCGTTCATGGGTGCGCTGCGCTCGGCCGCGCAAATGGTGAGCTACGAAGTCTCGATCGGGCTCGTTATCATCACCGTGCTGTTGTGCGCCGGTTCCCTCAACAGGACCGACATCGTCAATGCGCAAAAAACGGGCTTGGGCACAGCCGCCGGTCTGCCGCGCTCGATGCTCGATTGGTACTGGCTGCCGCTGTTCCCGATGTTTGTGGTGTTCTTTATCTCGGCACTCGCCGAAACCAACCGCCCGCCGTTCGATTTGGTGGAAGCCGA
>JANNUW010000661.1:0-10048 GCA_031414095.1 Hyphomicrobium sp.
GTCGCAACGGTGCGCGCGCTCAAGATGCATGGCGGCGTTGCTAAGGATGATCTGAAGCACGAGAATGTCGCGGCCGTAACCAAGGGCTGCGAGAATCTCAAGCGCCACATCGAGAACGTCAACAAGTTCGGCGTGCCGGCCGTCGTTGCCGTCAACCGTTTCATCACCGATACGGACAGCGAAATTCAGGAAGTCATGCGCGTCGCGGAATCGATGGGGACGCGCGCGTTCATGTGCACGCATTGGGCCGACGGCGGCAAGGGCACGGAAGCGCTTGCCCATCACGTCGTCGCCTTGATCGGCGAAGGCAAGGCAAACTTCAAGCCGCTTTACCCCGACGAGATGTCGTTGCGCGACAAGGTCAAAACCATCGCCACGCAAATTTACAGCGCGGCGGATATTTCGTGTGACAGCGCCATTGAGGCGCGCTTCAAGGAATTGGAAGCCGGTGGATTCGGGCACCTGCCCGTGTGCATGGCCAAGACGCAATATTCGTTCTCGACCGATCCGGCTAAGCGCGGAGCGCCCACTGGCCACATCGTTCCCGTGCGCGAGTTGCGCTTGGCGGCGGGTGCCGAGTTCGTGGTCGTCGTAACCGGCGACGTGATGACGATGCCTGGTCTCCCGCGTGTACCTTCTGCTGACACGATCCGCCTCAACGACCAGGGCCAGATTGAAGGTTTGTTCTAATCAGTCGTTGTCTGACTCTCGGGGTCAGACAACGTTTTTCAGGTCACGACTGCGCTGCCGTGGCGGGCGCCTGAGTTCGCGGTGTCTGACCCGAAGTGTCAGACACCCATGAGCCCGCTTCGCTCAGCCGCTGGCCCAGATAGCTGTAGACGACCGGGATGACGAACAGCGTCAGCAACGTGCCGAGCGACATGCCGCCGACGATGACCCAGCCGATCTGCTGGCGGCTTTCCGCGCCCGCACCCGTCGCCAGCGCAAGCGGTAAGGCACCAAGTACCATGGCGCCCGTCGTCATCAGGATCGGACGCAGCCGCAATGCGGCGGCTTCGACGACTGCGCGGGTCCGCTCAATTCCCTCGAGCTGCCGCTGATTGGCAAACTCGACGATCAGAATGCCGTGCTTGGTAATCAAGCCTACAAGCGTCACGAGACCGATCTGCGAATAGACGTTGAGCGTGCCGCCAGCCAGCCACAGCGTTGCCAGCGCGCCGGTCAGCGACAGAGGCACCGTCAACATGATGATGAGCGGATCGCGAAAACTTTCAAATTGCGCGGCGAGCACAAGATAAATGAAGCCGAGCGCGAGCACGAACACCATCAATAAGCTGCCTGCCGACGCGCGATAGTCGCGGCTCTGCCCGTTGAGATCGGTGCGTACGGTTTTGGGCAGCACCTCACGCGCGGCGGCTTCGAGAAAATCGACGCCGTCGCCCACGGTCGCGCCGGGCGCTAAGTTGGCTTGGATGGTCACCGAGCGCAGCTGATTGAAGCGTTTCAACTCCTTAGGCGCCACAGATTCTGAAACCGTGGCGACGTTCGAGAGCTGTACCATTTCGCCTTTCGAGCTGCGCATGAAGATGGTGGACAACGACGCTGGCGAAGCCCTGTCTGCGGCCGCCATTTGAATGTAGACGTCATATTGTTCGCCATTCTGTTCGAATGTCGTCACCTGACGTCCACCAAGCAACGTCTCGAGTGTGCGTCCGACGAGCGTTACGTCGAGGCCGAGATCGGCCACCTTTGCGCGATCGATTTCGATGCGGAATTCCGGTGAGTTCAGCTTCAGGTCCGTATCGAGATTTGTAAGTCCCGGGAACTCCTGCGCCTTGTCGATCAGCTTCTGGGCATAGCCTTCCAGCTCCACGTATGTGCCCGTCGATTGAATAACGAATTCGATCGGGCGGCCTGCACGTTGGCCAAAGGCGCCTGGTGACTGCACGAAAGCCTGGATGCCGGCAATCTTGTGCAAAGCAGGGTTGACGTCGGAAGTGATGTCCTGCTGCGACCGTGTGCGATCGTTCCAATCTTTTAGCGGCGCGACGATAAGGGATTGCGAAACTTCCGGCGTGCCGCTGATCGTCAATCGCGCGCGGACTTCAGGCACCTTGGCCATGATGCCGTCGACCTCATCGGCGTACCGCGCTGTGTAGGACACCGTCGCGCCTTCTGGCCCGGTGCCGCGCACGCGCATCACGCCGCGATCTTCGAGCGGGGCCAACTCGGATTTCAGCGACGTGTAAAAAATGCCGCTCAGGCCAGCAACTGCCAGCGCGATAGCAATGACGAGCGGCCGCACGTTGAGCGCCGCGCCGAGCGTCCGGCGGTAGCCGTTTTCAAACCAAACAAAACCGCGCTCCAATATCAGGTAGATTCGGCCTGGTTTGGGATTATGTTTGAGAATTTTCGAACACATCATCGGCGTCAACGTCAACGCGACAAAGCCCGAGACGATCACGGCGCCCGCCAGCGTCAGCGCAAATTCTAAAAACAGTTTGCCGGTCTTGCCAGGTGCGAAAGCAATCGGCGCGTAGACGGCGGCGAGCGTCAGCGTCATCGCGATGACGGCAAAGCCGATTTCATTGATGCCCTTGATGGCCGCCGCGGTTGGCTCCATGCCCTTCTCGATATACCGGTAGGCGTTTTCGAGCACGACGATGGCGTCATCGACGACAAGCCCGATGGCTAAGACTATGGCAAGCAGCGTCAGCGTGTTCACGGTGAAGCCGAGCGCATACATGATCGTAAACGTCGCGATCAGCGAGATCGGGATCGTGACGATCGGGATGAAGGCGGCGCGGAACGACCGCAGGAAAAACAGAATGACGAGCACGACGAGGGCAATCGCTTCGCCAATGGTTGTGTAGACGGCCTCTATCGAGCGGTCGATGAAGACGCTGTCGTCGTTGCCGATTGCGGCCTGAAGTCCCGGTGGAAGCGATGAATTGATGTCGGGCAAAGCGCTCGTGACCGCCTTCGACACATCGAGCGGATTGGCGGTCGCCTGTTTGATGACGCCGACGGCGATAGCCGGCACACCATTGAAGTTGCTCGAGCGGCGCTCATCTTCGGCGCCCAGTTCAACGCGGGCCACCTCGCCGAGCTTGACCTGGTGGCCCGTCGATATTTTCACGACGATGTTGCGAAACTGCTCGGGCGTGACGAGGCCGGTGCGCGACAGCACCGAAAATTCGCGGTCTTGGCTTTCGATCCGCCCCGCTGGGATCTCGGCATTCTGCGCCCGAAGCGCGGCTTCGATATCTTGCACCGTCAAATTGAACGCGGCGAGCCGTTCGCGATCGACCCAGATGCGCATGGCATAACGCCGTTCGCCGTAGATTTGGACATCGGCGACGCCGGTCATGTTCTTTAAACGGTCGACGATGAAGCGGTCGATATAGTCGCTGATCTCGAGGGCCGATTTGTTTGGGCTCGTAAACACGAGAAACATGATGGCCTGAGCATCGGCTTCGACCTTGGCGATTACCGGCTCGGTAATTTCTTCAGGCAGGCGGCCACGCACGCGCGCCACTCGGTCGCGAACGTCGCTGGCGGCGGCATCGGCATTGATCTCGGGCCTGAAACGCACCGTGATGCGGCCGGCCTCTGAACGGCTGGAAGAATCGAGCACATCGATGCCCTCAATGCCGGCAATCGAGCCTTCCAAAATCTGCGTCACTTGAGTTTCAACAATTGCAGCCGATGCGCCGGGATAATTTGTTGAAACAGAAATGATCGGTTCGTCGACGTTGGGAAATTCGCGCACCGTCAGCCGTTGGAAGGCGACGATGCCAAGCAGCACGAGCACGAGGCTGAGAACGGTCGCAAACACGGGCCTGCGGATGCAGAACTCGAAAGCGTTCATCAGCCACTCCTGCCCGGAACGGTGACGCGGCTGGCGTCGCCCAGCGGTTCGGCGTCGGGCGCTCTCGCGGGGGCGGTGGACGGGATGACTTCGACGGCGTCGCCGTTGCGCAATTTGAGCTGACCGGCAACGACGATGGCGGCTTTGTCGTCGAGCCCTTCTAGAATTTCCACTTCGCCATTCAATCGCTGACCCAATTTGACCAGCTGTTCGGCGGCCTTGCCGTTAGCGATGCGATAGACGTAGCTCTCGCTGCCCCTCGGCACGAGTGCGCTTTCTGGCACCATCAAAACATTTTGCTGCACGAGGCCCTTGACGGTCACGCGTGCGAAAAGGCCGGGCCGCAAGACCATGTCTTTATTGACGACGCGAGCGCGCACCTCCAGCGCCCGTCCATTGACATCGACGAGGGGATCTATCGCGTAAATTTTACCTTCAAACGAGCGTCCAGGAATGGCGTCGACTTGCAACTCGATGCTCTGGCCGTTTTGAACGGCGAGCAAATAGATTTCCGGCACCTTGAACGCGACTTTCAGAACGTCGATCTTTTCGATGTTGACGATTGCCGTGCCGGCACTGACGAAGGCGCCCGCCGAAACTCTGCGGACGCCCGCGTAGCCGTTGAACGGTGCGCGCAGCGTCAGCTTCGAGACGCGCGTTTCAGCCAACGCTAGTGCTGTTCGACCTGTCTCGAAGCTGGCGACAGCCTCGTCGCGGGTGCGAGCAGTCACGGTGCCCGATCGAATGAGAGCGCTCGCGCGGTTGTTGTTGTTGGTCGAAAGTGTGAGCCGGGCTTTGGCGTCGGCAACCTCGGCTTGCGCCAAACTGTCATCGAGTTTGACGACGATGTCGCCCTGGTTCACGGCTTCGCCTTCGCTGAATGCAATTGAAGCGATGCGGCCGGAAACCTCGGGGGCGATCTGCACGGCTTCGTCTGACAGAAGCGAGCCGACAGCGCGGATATCGGCCGTGGTCTTGGCGAGGCGAACATCAGCCACTTCCACGGGCACGGGCGCGCGCGGTGAGTTCGAGCCTGCCCGGCCAGCCGTCGCTTGGGTGCGCTGATCTCCAGCCGCCGGTTTGGAGTTTAGCGACGGCTCATTCGGCGGCGACTTGCCGAACCACCGGCCTGCTAGATCTGGCCGCAGAAGCGCTATCGCCGCTGATGCGAAAACGACCAGAGCAGGAAGCGCAACGACGCGAGACTTAGATCGAAGCATATGACCCTCGGAGCGAAGCCGACGCGATCACGGGCAAAGTCCCCGCAGCCAGCCCTTCCAACGCCAGCATAACGCGCGAGATGCTATAATTCCGTCGACAATGTCGGGAAGATGGAGGTTTTTTAAAGTCGCAGGGACACGCTAATGGCGCAGTTCCACGATTTTCGGCCTTAACTGGGACAGCAGTTAACGCCTTGGCAAGTCCGCGTGGCCTGAAGCGTCAGGGCCGCCAGGCTTTGGGCGGCGCGTCGGCCGCGTGTTCTTTGGCATCCACCTTGCCGATTGCGTTGGTGAGCGCATAGAGCGCCTCTTTCATACCAGCCCCCGAGACGGCTGAAATGATCAAAGGCTTTTTCTTAGCCGCTTTCTTTAAAGCTTCTGATTTCTCAGCGATCGTCTGCTCGTCGAGCGCATCGCATTTTGTCAGCGCGACGAGTTCTTTCTTGCCGACGAGGTCATTGCCGTAGGCGCGCAACTCGCCGCGCACGGTGCGATAAGCTTCCGCCACATCGTCCTGCGTGGCATCGACCAGATGCAACAGTACGCGGCAGCGCTCGACATGGCTTAAGAACCTGTCGCCAAGGCCGATGCCCTCGTGCGCGCCCTCGATCAATCCGGGAAGATCGGCGAGCACGAAGTCCACCTCGCCCACGCGCACGACGCCGAGGTTGGGGTGCAACGTCGTGAATGGGTAATTGGCGATCTTGGGCTTGGCCGCAGAGACGGCTGCTAGGAATGTCGATTTGCCGGCGTTGGGCAAACCCACGAGGCCAGCGTCGGCAATGAGTTTGAGTTTCAACCAGATCGTCAGTTCATCGCGCAGCTGTCCGGGGTTTGCGTGCGTCGGTGCCTGATTGGACGGCGTCTTGAAATGCGCGTTGCCAAAGCCGCCGTTGCCGCCTTTCGAGATGAGCACGCGAAAGCCCGGCGCTGTCAGGTCGGCGAGCACCGTCTCTTCGTCTTCGCCGAGGATTTGCGTGCCGGGCGGCACGCGCAGTATCATGTCTTCGCCGTTTGCGCCGGCGCGGTTCTGGCCCATGCCGTCTCCGCCCTTTTGAGCGCGGAAGTGCTGCTGGTAGCGAAAGTCGATCAGCGTGTTGAGGTTCTCGACGCACTCGGCCCACACGTCGCCACCCCGGCCGCCATCGCCGCCGTCAGGCCCGCCGAACTCGATAAACTTTTCACGCCGAAAACCGATGCAGCCGTTGCCGCCATCGCCGGCCTTCACGTAGATTTTGACGACGTCCAGGAACTTCATGCGGCACGTCTCCAAAACCGGGCCATCAGCGGCCGGCGTAATTCGTATCTGACGGTCGCGACATTACAGCGGCGCGCCTCGCAATAGGCATTGCATGTGCCGGTTGGCTTGAAGCCGAGCTTCTCGATGACGCGCTTGGAGCCCAAGTTGTCAACGAAGTGGCAACATTCGAGGCGGTCCATGCGCGCGGTCGTGAAGCAGTACCGGACCAGCATTTGCGCGGCTTCCGTGGCAAAGCCTTTGCCCCACCATGGCCGCCCGATCCAGTACCCGATTTCTGCCGCTCCACTTTCGTCGGGGAAGTAGCCGGTCGCCCCAATAAGCTCGCCGTCCAGCTCAATACCGCGGACGAATTCTCCCGGCTCCAGTCCGCTGATCCACTGATGCGACAAGGCCTGATCGTAGGGATACGGCACGCGCGCGGTCATGCTTGCCACGGCCCAATCGCCGGCAAGTTCAGCGATGCGCGGCGCATCACGGTCTTCCAGTGGCCGGAGGCTGAGACGCTTGGTTTTCATATTATGACGCAAACAAAAAAGGGGAGATGGCAGGCCATCTCCCCTTTTTTAGCATGGGTTTTGATGGTCCAGCCGTTATTCGGCAGCTTCGGTTTTGGCCGGCAGAACGGAGATGAAAATGCGCCCGTTGCGCTTGGTCGCGAACTTCACATGACCTTCGAGGATGGCGAAAATCGTATGATCGGTGCCCATGCCAACGCCCGTGCCGGGATGCCACTGCGTGCCGCGCTGGCGGCACAAAATGTTACCCGAAATGACGTGCTCGCCGCCGTACTTCTTGATGCCGAGGCGCTTGGAGTGTGAATCGCGGCCGTTGCGGGTCGAGCCGCCAGCGTTCTTTTGTGCCATGACGTTGTCGTCCTTTTTCTGTCAGATCCCGGTTCGCGTCTTCAGACAGCGCCGGAAAAAATTTAAGCCGAAATGCCTGTGATGCGCACTTTGATGAGGTCCTGGCGATGGCCCTTCTTGCGGCGCGAATTCTTACGGCGGCGCTTGACGAAGGCGATCAGCTTGGGGCCGCGATTGAGTTCGATCACTTCGGCGGTGACCTTGGCGCCCTTGACGATGGGGCTGCCGATGGTCGGTGCGCCGCTGGCGCCACCGAGCATGAGGACTTCGTCGAATGAGATGGCGTCGCCGGGGTTGGCGTTCAGGCGTTCGACGGACAGCACATCGTCTTTGGCGACGCGATACTGCTTTCCGCCTGTCTTGATGACAGCGTACATGGGTGGCCTCTTTCCGCGCGTTATCGCGCTTTGGGTCTCGATCGCGCCCTGTGGCGCCGCGAAAAATCGCGAACTTTCAAGGGGTTAGCATGACAGCCAACCAGAGCCTCGGGCAGCGCTATTAGCGCGGAAGCTGAAGAGCCACCGCGTGTGGGGTGTGTATCGGGGAAATTGGGGTAGGTGTCAAAGGAAAATGCACTTCATGTCTGCAACCTGTAGGGTGCTAACAGCCTGCCCTTGCAGGCGTATTGCGCCGATCTTCGTGCGGCAAGCGGTGGATTGAAAAGCAATACGCCGACGCCATTGCAACCACTGTGCTGCACCGCTTTCACGGTCTCCAGCTGGATGGGCAAGAGAGGGGCGCTTGGGCGGCGCCGGTGCCTGGATCTGGTGCATGAAAGCCTGCTGCTCAGAAGCGCACGATATTATCTCGATTGACAATATCTATTTATTGTTTAACGATGATTAAGTCACTCGTCAGTTGGAGCCTCCTCATGCCGGCATCCACAACCGTCAACGCGTCGGACCGCCACGCGCCTGTAGTCACCAACATCGCCGGGCCGCAACGCAAATGCGCAATCTGGGCCTCGCCGGCGTGGCGTCGGTCGTCGTGGACGTGATCGTGCGTCCGTGGATCGCCCTATCGCTGTCGTTGCATCTGGGACCCGGCGCGCGCACCGGTGCGATTTGGATAGAACCCAACGACGTCCTCCACATGCTGATGGCGCTCTTCGTGATTTCCGTCGCTCACGTGTCGAAGGCAGGCGCCGAGATCGCGGACGACAACCAGCAGATCGTTTGAGAGCCGCACTCGTGCCAATCATCGTCAATCTCGACGTCATGCTGGCCAAGCGCAAGATGCGGTCGAAGGACCTCGCCGAGCGCATCGGCATCACGGAACAGAACATCTCGTTGCTCAAATCCGGCAAGGTCAAAGGCGTGCGCTTCGACACACTCGAAAAAATCTGCGACGCCCTCCAATGCCAGCCCGGCGACATCCTCGAATACCGCCCGGCCGAGACCATTGCCAAGGCGGTTGGGTGAGCGTGTCCGGCGTATGGATTTGACTACTTTTTTTGAGTTCTAATTCGCTAAAGAGGATTGTGATGTCAGGTTCGAACGTTGAGTTGCGCTTCCCTGCAGTGGGTCCGCTAGGCCGGCTGTCAGCCTTCATGTGCCTCATCGTCGCCCTCGGCGGCGCTCTTGCTGAGCTGGTGCTACTCTGGGTTTGGCTGTCGCCGTCCCTCGTCGAAACGCTCGTCATGCCACGACTCGGCCTCGGCGCGGCGCCTGTCGCGCTGGACGGTTGGACGCGGGCTGCCGGGTTCGCGGTCTGCATGCTGCCGATGGCAGTGCTGGGCTACCAGCTCCATCAAGCCTACGCGCTCTTCGACGCTTATCGCCTCGGCAATGTGTTTACGAGCGCTGCTCCAGTTCGCTTGCGGCGGATCGGCATTTCGATGGTTGCTCTTGCCGTGCTGAGGCCCATAACGGCGACGCTGCTCGGCATCGTGCTGACAGCGGCGAATCCACCCGGCCAGCGCGTCATCTCAATAGGCCTCAACATCGACGATTACATGATAGCGGCCTTCGGCGGGCTCATCCTCGTCATCGGCCACGTCATGGTCGAAGCCACGCGCCTTGCCGACGAACACCGCCAAATCGTTTGAGGTGAAGCGTGCTTGCCGAGCCCGCGGCGCGGCGCAATACGCAGAGGCGCTATTGCGCCCTAAGGTCCGGGCTGGACTTTTGCGAGTTGAATAAACAGCTCGCGCCTCCGGCCCCCCCCCTTACTAATTCGCAAACCTGAAGTGCATGATGTCGCCGTCTTTGACGACGTACTCCTTCCCTTCTAACCGCATCTTGCCGGCGTCCTTGCAGCCGACTTCGCCGTTGTGGGCGACGAAATCGTCGTAGGCGATGGTCTCGGCGCGGATGAAGCCTTTTTCGAAATCCGTATGGATGACGCCGGCGGCGCCCGGGCCCTTGGTGCCGCGCGTGATCGTCCAGGCGCGTTTCTTTGGACGCAACGGGAACCCCAGGCACTTTTCACCCCGTCCTTCGCGTGGTAACTTGCCTCACATGAACCAGCGCATCAAAATGATCTTTGCTGACGCTCAAAAGCTCGCACCCGCTGATCGCGAGGAATTGGCCGAACTGCTGCTTGCCACGATCGACTCCGATCCCGATGTTGAAGCGGCTTGGCTTCTTGAAATCGAAGACCGGATAGCGGCGCATGCGCGCGGCGAGTTAACGGCCCGTCCGGCCGGCGATGTTCTGGCGAAGCACCGTAAGGTATGATCGTCGAATTTACGCTCGCAGCGGCGCAACAGCGTCTTCGCGCTGGTCTATTTAATTTCCTAACCGCAATGCTTCCCACCTCGTCCCTTGCATGCTAACTTCCCTCACATGAACCAGCGCATCAAAACGATCTTTGCCGATGCTCAGAAGCTTGCACCCGCTGATCGCGAGGAACTGGCTGAGTTGCTGCTGGC
>JANNUW010000662.1:0-2447 GCA_031414095.1 Hyphomicrobium sp.
CAGTGCGCCGCATTGATCGTCGACGCCGCGCTGTTTCCAATCAGCGTAACAAGCCCCGCACCGATGCGGAGTGCACCGCGCGCGCCGAGCCGTGCAGCGCCGCTCGACAGAGCTGGCCCTGAGACGACAACCGCGTGCCCGCGCGCGTACTTGTGCCCGTCCAGTTTCGGCCACGGAATACGATCGAGCCAGAGTGAGGCTGTGTTTTCGAAAGTGTCAATGCGAACAATGCCGGTGTCTGACCTAAGGTCAGACACCGTCGGTGCGTGCGGCTTCGAAGCCAGCACCTCGGCGGGAATACCGATATCGGCGACGATGATCTCCCCGCACAGCACCCGGCCCGGCAGTAAAACGTGCCCGGGCTTTTTGCGGAAAAAGGTGACGGTGCGCGTGGCTGTGAACACGGGGCCGCCTGCAGCTCCGGTGTTGCCGTCAAGGCCACTGGGCACATCAACGGCAAGGACCCCGACACCTGACGCGTTGACCGCTTCGACCAAAGCGACAGCGTCTCCTTCGAGAGGGCGCGACAGCCCCGCTCCAAACAGGGCATCAATAATGAGGCGCGCCGAACTTGCACTGGTCCCAGTCAGCCGCTCAACCGCACCCTGCCAACGGCCCGCCATCACGTCCGCGTCGCCTTTGAGGGCTGCGCGGTCGCCGAGCAGCGCCACGCGCGCATCAAATCCGCGCTCGGCCAGAAGGCGGGCGGCGACAAACCCATCGCCGCCATTGTTGCCCGGGCCGCACAGCACGGCGATCGTGGAGCCGGCCGGCACCATCTTGGCCGCCTCGTCCGCCACGGCGCGGCCGGCGTTCTCCATCAGGGTCAGCGAGGGAACGCCTAAAACGACCGCCCGCTCATCGGCTTTGGCCATTTCTTCGACGGTCAGCAGCTCATTGGGCATACGCGCGTCTCCAGGCTGGACTGCTCATTTTCTGCCCATATCGCCCAAGTTTTGTGCATATAATATTATCGTGCCGCCGAAAAATTCCGCACTCGTTTTCTAACTCATTGGAATCCCACACTGCAACTTCTCAGTAACTCTGTGGCACGAGGCATGCTATTCGACCCCCGATCTGGCATATGTCGCCCTCATCCGGCCATGTGGCGCAGACCCATGGGGGATAGCCTCATGCAGGAAACGTCCCGGAGGGCTCATACTCATGAAAAAAATAGAAGCCATCATCAAGCCATTCAAGCTCGACGAGGTCAAAGAGGCGCTTCAAGAAATCGGTCTTCAAGGCATAACTGTGATCGAGGCCAAGGGCTTCGGACGCCAGAAGGGGCACACGGAACTTTACCGCGGTGCCGAGTATGTCGTCGATTTCCTGCCCAAAGTAAAAATTGAAGTCGTGCTCGCCGACGACATGCTGGACAAGGCCGTGGAAGCGATCCAGAAGGCTGCGAAAACGGGCCGCATCGGCGACGGCAAGATTTTCATATCCACAGTTGAAGACGCAATCCGCATAAGAACCGGTGAAACCGGTCAAGACGCCATCTAGACGTCTGCCATCTGTGTCTCTACCAAAGCCGCCATAACCTGCCGGGATGATCCACACCGCCCAGCGATCGGTTTGCCGTGAATGTGTGTGTAATAGGGGAAGGTCCATGAAGACTGCAAACGACGTGATGAAGCTGATCAAGGACAAGGACGTCAAGTTCGTTGACCTGCGCTTCACCGATACCAAAGGTAAAATGCAGCACGTGACGGCAGACGTCAGCTGCGTCGATTCCGACATGTTCGAAGGCTACGCATTCGACGGCTCGTCGATCGCCGGCTGGAAGAGCATCGAAGCTTCCGACATGCTGCTGAAGCCCGATCCCGCATCGGCCCACATCGACCCGTTCTTCGCACAGACCACGCTCGCCATTTTCTGCGACGTGCTCGAACCCTCGACCGGCCAGCTCTACGAACGCGACCCGCGCTCGATCGCCAAAAAAGCTGAAGCCTACATGCTGTCGCTTGGCATCGGCGACGCCGTCTACTTCGGTCCGGAAGCTGAGTTCTTCATTTTCGACGACGTCAAGTTCTCGACCGACATGTATCAGGTCGGCTTCAAGGTCGACTCGGCCGAACTGCCGACGAACTCGAACACCGAATACGAAATGGGTAACCTCGCCCATCGTCCCCGCGTCAAGGGCGGCTACTTCCCCGTTCCCCCGATCGACAGCTGCCAGGACATCCGTTCGGAAATGCTTTCGGTTCTGACCGAAATGGGCGTCACCGTTGAAAAGCACCACCACGAAGTCGCGTCGGCTCAGCACGAGCTCGGAGTCAAGTTCGGCCCCATGATCCAGCTGGCCGACCACATGCAGCTCTACACATATGTGGTCCATCAGGTCGCACAGGCTTACGGCAAGACGGCCACGTTCATGCCCAAGCCCATCTTCGGCGACAACGGATCGGGCATGCACGTCCACCAGTCGATCTGGAAGGGCGGCCAGC
>JANNUW010000663.1:0-9426 GCA_031414095.1 Hyphomicrobium sp.
GTAAAACGCCAGCAACTCTGCACGGCGCGGCGGACACCGACGGCTATCAATGGCGATGTCCGCAATGCGGAACGTACGTAATGAGTGGTACAGCTCAGAGTGGGATTGGCGCAAATCCTATTGCGCGTGCGGGCACAGTCAGCGGCTGGATCAGGCAGCAGAATGCGATGGGTATTATCCCTGAAATTGACAGCAAGCAGGCGACGAGGCTGCGAGTACTACAAAAGCCTCCATTCAAGGTGCGGGCGGAACGGTACCTTACTGCTGCAGTGGCCAAATGCCAGAAACTCAATGATGATTTCCAACCGAACGCCCTCGATCTCATCGGAGCGTCTTTTTCGGATGACGTTGGGGAAGTGGAGGTAGTCTGCCGCAACTTCACTTTGACGCCGCCCCTTGATCCTGTAGCGTGCCGCTTGCTACCGGGGAGCAATCACAGCATTTCGGGGTAATGATGCGGCAAGTAGCGAGTTCGAAGCTCGAGAGACTGTGTCTGTTGGGATTCGTGGCCGTCTGCCTCGGCGGGTGTTCTTCCGGCACCTACACGTGGGGGTGGCACATCGTGTCGCCGTTCGACGCCCGAGGACTGAAAAACCTCAGCTTCCTCGTCGACGGCTTTTGGGCAACACTGAGCATTGCCTGCACATCGATCGCGATCAGTGTTGTCGCAGGGGCCGCGCTTGCCTTCATGGCGATCTCCAAGGCGAAGGCGCTGCGGTGGATCAATCGGATCTACGTCGAGGTGTTTCGGGCAATTCCGCTGCTAGTCTTGCTTCTTTGGGTTTATTACGG
Organism: Hyphomicrobium sp.; assembly: GCA_031414095.1. Taxonomy (GTDB): domain Bacteria; phylum Pseudomonadota; class Alphaproteobacteria; order Rhizobiales; family Hyphomicrobiaceae; genus JANNFX01. The sequence continues at coordinate 793 of JANNUW010000663.1, forward strand.
GTTGCCGGTCGTGTTCGGGATCAAGCTCGGCATATTTGCAGCCGGTGTCATCGCTTTATCGTTGTCAGACGCTGCATTCCAGGCGGAGATCTTCCGCGGTGGCATCCAGTCAATTGCGAAAGGCCAGATGGAGGCAGCGCAGAGCCTCGGCCTTAAGGATCGGCAGTCGATGCGGCTTGTGATACTGCCGCAGGCGCTGCGCCGCATCCTGCCGGCGCTCGGCAACCAGTTCGTCTATGTGCTGAAATCGTCGTCGCTGGTTTCGGTGATCGGGTACCAGGAACTGACCCGTCGCGCGAACGAACTCACGCTGACGGAATACCGGCCGCTCGAGATTTATACCCTGCTCATCGTGGAATACCTGATACTGATTCTCATCGCATCCTGGATGGTGCGTCGACTCGAGGCCCGCATGGCTCCCGGCGAGGGTATGCGCGGGCACTGAGGCGTGCAAGCCTGGGCGGCTACGAACGGCGTTGTCTAGATTTGCCGCAAATGCTTAACTCTGTGCCGACCCGCCACAGTTTTCCCCACATCAGCCGGCTTCAGGAGTAATTCGATGCGCATTGGCTTGGCACCACTCGGTGCGATGATGATGGCCTTCCTTGGGCTGTCCGCCGTTCCCGCGTTGGCCCAGGACGCACAGCCCAAGTCGCGCCTCAACGACATCCAGAAGCGGGGTGTGCTGCGTGTCGGCATGACAGGCGATTACTTTCCGATGACGTTCCGCGACCCCGGCGCCAACGAATTCAGGGGGCACCAAGTCGACGCGGCGACCGAACTCGCCAAGGATCTCGGCGTAAAGGTCGAGTTCGTTGCCACAGATTGGAAAACGATCGTCACAGGTCTGCAGGCTGACAAATATGACATTGCCATGAGCGGAACATCGATGAGTCTGGCGCGCGCGAAGGTGGTCGCGCTGACCCATTCGTGGGGGATGAATGCCTTCGTGCCGATCGTGCTCAAAAAGAACGAAGGCCTCTACAAGAGCTGGGACGATCTCAACAAGTCGGAGCGCACCGCCGGCGTCACCCTCGGTACGACCATGGAGGACTACATCAAGGCCGAGCTGCCGAACGCGAAAATGCAGCGGGTCGAGAGCCCAGCGACGGGATGGCAGGAAGTCCTCGCCGGCCGCGTCGACTATACCGTGACGACATTGATCGAGGCTTCAGGCCTTCAGCAGAAGTACCCCGAACTGGTGATGATACTTCCTAACCAGTCGCGCAGCGCCCTGCCGATGTCGTTCCTGGCGCCGATCGACGATCATATCTGGGTGAGCTATGTGAACACCTGGATCTACCTGAAGAAGACCGCTGGCTATTTCGACGGCCTCAACACGAAGTGGGGCGTGGTGTTGAAGCAGTAGCCCCGCTGCTGATCAAATAGCGTAGCCAGTCGTTTCGGAAAGCCCATGTCCAACATACGCACGTTCACGTCCGGCCGGCCATGGGAGATCAAATATTTTTACGCGCGGGGGATCTCGTACGGCGGCGTGTTCGAGACCTGCCTGACGTCGCCGTCAGACCCCGATGGCTCAATCGTCGCGGTCGGCGATCTCTACGGTCAGACGAGGCGATGCTACGAGATCGTGCTGGCGAGCCTTGCCGAAGCCGGATATGCGTCGGCACAGATCGTCCGGTCCGACGTCTACATGCTCGACACGCGAAACTGGGAAGAGGCAGCGCGGGCCCATCGTGACGTGATCGCCGGACAGGCCAGGCCGGTGCTGTCGTTCATCGGTTGCGCCAATTTCTGGCATCCGGACATCCTCGTGGAGGTGGCGATCAAAGCCTACAAGGGCTCTTGATCACGAATAGCGATCAATGATTGTGCGGGCGGTTGCCGACAGGACGCTCTCCTTATCACTGTCGCTCAATGCAGCAGCTTCGACCGCATCCCGTACCGCGTCGGACGCGAAAATCGGGTAGTCGGTGCCGAGCATGATGCGATCGGCGCCGAGCACTGTCACGGCAAGTTCCAGTGCGCGTGGTCCAAGCGAGGCGCAGTCATAGAACAACCGGCGTAAGTGCTCGACCTTAACGGCCACGGGAAGCGGCCGGGTGGCGGCAACGACGTCCATCCGTTCGATTATGAATGGCAGCGTGCCGCCGAGGTTGACGACTTGGAACGTTACGTTCGGATAGGCATCGAGAAAGCCGCTAACAACGACCGTCAGCGCCATGTGCGACAGCGACGCCTGCAGGTTGAGTGCCGACGCGCGTAGGATCGAGTGGTCGGGATAAGGCACCGGCGGCTCCTCCCCTGGCATCAGGCCTGGGTGGACCATAAGCAGCGCGCCGACTTCGTTCGCCGCCGCCATGACCGGCCGCAGCAAGTTGGCGGTTTCGACCGACAAAAAATAGTTGCCGGGCAGGATCGCACCAAGCAGCCCCAGCGAATGGCGAACTCGCCTCATCTCTGCTCGTGCCTGCGCCATATCGGCCAGCGGCAAGCCGGCCAGCCCGACGAACCGGCCACTGCTGCCGCGGCAGATCGCTGCGAGATTGTCGTTGTAGTCGCGTACGATCGCTAGCGATTCGGTAGTCGGCATTACGTCGACGCCGAGTGCGCCCGGGAACGTCAACAGCTGCGTGTTTATCCGGGCAGCATCCATGTAGGCGAGACGGGCCGATAGGTCGGTGTAGCCGCTCGACATCACGGTCGACGCCGTCATGGCGTTGAGCACGTTGCGGCCAGCCTCGTCGGTCGTGATCGTGGGGCGCGCCGACCGCTTCGCCAACCCATCGATGAGGCCGCCGTAAAAATGAGAATGCATGTCGATCGCCATCAAGGGCTCCTGTCCAGCCGGTCAGGGCTCAGATCTTGAGTTTCACATCGCCTGCTGGCCGCGAGCAGCAGATCAGCACCATCCCTTCATCCGGAACGTCGAGGGGCTCGGTGAAGTAGACGACATCACCCGAGATGAGTTCGCACGCACAGGTCCCGCAGATGCCGGACCGGCAACTGAAATCGGGCGAAAGTCCGTGTGCCTCCGCTAATTCCAGCAGGCTTGTGTGCTTGTCGTCCCAAAGCGCCGTCTTCTTCGAGAATACGAAGGTCACTGAGTTAGCGCTTGCTGGCGCCAATTGCTCATCGCTGTCTGCGGGCAATGGATCACTCCGGAAGCGGTTTGCGGGAACGGCGCGGACTTCGAATTCGCCACACTAGGTCAACTTTTCGATGCGCCATTTTCTTTGTCGATCAGGGCTTGGAGGTTGCGCCTGAAGCGCAATGCACCGGCATCGAGTGCGAGATCAAGATGCGGGCTCGTCTTAGTCGCCATGCCACGATGAACCGCTTCCAGGATGACACGATCCTCCTCGAACGCGCGACGGGCACCGGCTGCGACTTGGGCAGTGATTTCGGCGTCCTCTGCATCGGTATTGCGATGTTGCAGCCAGAAGTAACGCGTTGTGTTCTCATCGACCGGTGTGAGGAAATGGTAGGACACCATGCGATAGGCATCCGCCGGCAGAACCTTGTCGGCGCCGCCCTGTCCGGCAGGCGTATAGATCGACATGTTGATGCCGAGCGCTGGATACCGCACCTCGTAGTGTTGCAACCGATCGCAGTTGCCCTTGAATTTGACCAAAGGCGCATAGAACGGTGGCACCTGCCGATCGTGCATCCACCGCGATACGATAACTCCGCTGTCGGTCGGCTTCACTTCAAGCGACGTGCTCTCGGTGCCGGGCGCCGCGAATGACGAGACGTGCACCCAGGCGACGTGCGAGGGGTCGAGCAGATTGTCTGTGAGGTAGAGATAGTTGCAGCCGCAAACCATCGAGTCGCCGTTCGTCAAAATCCAACCGGCACTGCCGTGATTGTCGATCGCGATGATCTTTGCCGGGTCGGCCGTGCTAGGATCCCCCATCCAGATCCAGACCAGCCCCCACTTGTCGGCGACGGGATAGCTTCTCACCCTGGCTGTCGAAGGGATCCGCGCTTGCGTCGGCGCCGCGATGCAGCTGCCAGTGCCGTCGAACGTCAGGCCGTGATAGCCGCAGACGATCGCGTCACCATCGCGCCGCCCCATCGATAACGGCAGCTTGCGATGCGGACAGGAGTCCTCGATTGCGGCCGGCGTGCCGTCGCGCTTGCGGAAGGCTACGACCGGCTCGCCCAGCACGGTGAACGGCGATAGGCCTTCGCCCAACTCATCGCCGCGGGCGAGCGCGTACCAGGTATTGCGCAGATACATCGTCGGGACTCTCTTGGTGTTAGTGCGACAAAATCTGACTGAGAAACAGCCGCGTGCGATCAGAGCGCGGCTGTGAAAAGAACGTGGCGGGCGGAGCCGCCTCGACGATCCGTCCACGATCCATGAATACCATCGTATCGGCGACTTTGCGCGCAAAACCCATCTCGTGGGTGACGCAGATCATGGTCATGCCCGAAGTCGCAAGATCGCCCATGACGTCGAGGACCTCCTTGATCATCTCGGGATCGAGTGCGGATGTCGGCTCATCGAACAGCATCACCTTGGGCTCCATGCACAAGGACCGCGCGATCGCGACGCGTTGCTGCTGTCCGCCGGAAAGCTGACCTGGAAACTTGCTGGCCTGCTCGGGGATGCGAACACGCTCGAGATAACTCATCGCCCGCTCCTCAGCGTCCCGGCGTGGCGTCTTGCGAGCGCGAACCTGCGCGAGAACACAGTTCTCGAGCACAGTCAGATGGGGAAACAAATTGAACTGCTGGAACACCATACCGACCTCCCGGCGCACGGCCGCGATATGGTGGGTATCCTCGTTCAGCACCGTGCCGTCCACCACGATGCGACCCTCGTCATGCTCCTCCAGCCGATTGAGGCAGCGGATCAATGTCGACTTGCCCGAGCCTGAGGGGCCGCAGATGACGAACTTGGCGCCACGAGCGATATCGAGGTCGATGTCCTTCAGGGCGTGAAATTGCCCGAACCACTTGTTGACGCCACGCATCTCGATGAACGGGGCGGTTGTCTGCACCGGGCTTGCAACTGATGGCTGTCGTTGATCGCTCATGGCATTTGCTAACGATAGGCGAGCGCGGCGCGGCGCTCCAGCCATTCGAACAGGCGGGAGAGGCTGAAACACAGCAAGAAGTAGATCCCGGCCACGAAGATCAGCACCTCGAATACGCGTTGGGTGGACACTTGAACGTCCTGCGCCATGAAGGACAACTCTTGAATGGAGACGAGCGAAACCAGCGAGCTGTCCTTGATCAGCTGGATGAACTGGCTGGCAAGCGCTGGCAGCATATTGCGCGTCGCCTGCGGAAACACAACGAACCGCAGCACGTCGCCGCGCGACAGGCCGAGGCTGTCACCGGCCTCAATCTGGTGCCGGGACACCGACTGGATGCCGGCGCGCACGATCTCGGCGACATAAGCCCCGTTGAAGACGGACAGGCAGAGCAGGCCGATCACGAAGTTCTCGATCAGCTTCAGGTCTCCAACCAGAACGGACAGCAACCAGCGGATGAGTGGGCCTGCATCCCTCACCCTTTCGGACAGGCCGAGAGCCGGCATGATCTGGCTGGCAATGAAAAAGTAGAAGATGAACACGAACACGACCGGTGGAATGTTGCGGATCAGCATGACGTAGGCGCTGCCGATCAACCGCAGCAACAGTCGTCGCGATGTCCGCGCCATCCCGATGACGATGCCGATCAGGCCTGAAACGATCATCCCGAGCACGGCCAGTCGCAGCGTGGTGAGAAGCCCGGTGATGATCAGGTTCGGCTGGAGTTCGCCGGTGACGGGATCGCGCTTCAGCAGGAATGGCCAAATCGAGCTCCAGTCCCAGCGGTAGTCGAGAACGGTGTGGGTCCGCCAACCGACGTAGCCGACACATGTGAAGGCGAGTGCCAGCAGCACCGCATCCGCCGGAGTCAAGTGAAGGGGCTTCCGCGGCGGCGGTGACCGCGAATACACCGTTTCGATCTTAACAGTCAGCGGCGGCGTCATTTTGGTCCAGGAACGCGCGAAATTGATGGGCTTCCCGCCTTTCGATACTCAGTTCGCTGCAGCTTTGTCGGCCCAGTCCCGCGTCTTGAACCAGTATGTGTGGCGCTCCTTCAGCCAATCCTTGTTCTTGCCGATCCAGTCGTTGAAGTAGGCGATTGCCTCGGGATTGCCCTTGCGAATGGCGAACCCTTCGACCCCCGTCGTCACGTAGTCCGTCGTCGGTCGGAACAGCTTCTCGGGGTTCTGCAGCGTGAAGAACGTCGGCTTCGGCTCGCTGCTCATCACCGCATGCGCGTTGGCGTTGATCACCTCCTGGAATGCAATGGCATCGTCGTCGAACTGGCGCAGAGTAGCCTTTGGCCAACGCTCCTCGATCGCCTTGCATGCGGCAATGCCGCGCCGACAGGCGAACGTGACTTTCGCGTCGTTGTAGCCCTCGGGCCATTGCAAGCCGGCGGCGAGTTGCTTGCTGGCGGCGACGCCGACACCCGACTGCGAGTAGGGGGCTGTGAAGTCGACCTGCTCCTTGCGCGGCTCGGTGACGGTCATACCGAAGATCGCATCGAACTTACCAGCCAGCAGCGACGGGATAATGCCGTCCCAGGCGGTAGGCATCAGTTCGACATCGACGCCCATGTCCTTGGCGAGCTTGGTGGTGACGTCGATTTCGAAGCCGATCCAATTGCCCTGCTTGTCCCGCAGCGCCCACGGCACGAAACTGCCATAGCCGACCTGCAGCTTCCCGCGCTTCTTGATCGTCTCCAGCATGTTGCCCTGGGCATTAGCCGGCGCCGAAGCGAGCAGCACGCTCGCCGCCAGCAACATGAACCCGAACAGGCGTGTCAGAACTCTCATGGACTATTTCTCCCTCAGGCGCGGCTGGATTGACTGTATCGCTTTTCGAATATCGAGGCGACAAGCGAAAGGCTAAGCGTAATGACAAGGTACATGGCTGCCGCCGTGAACCATACTTCGAAAGCGAGGAACGTGTCCGACACGACGGTTCGCGCCTGCGTCGCGAGATCGAAGACGGCGATAACGCTGACGATCGCTGAGTGCTTGACGAGATTGACCAGCACGCCCGCCAACGGCGGTAGGATCAGCGGAATGGCCTGGGGGATCACGATGTCGCGGTAGGTGTCGAACTCGGACAGGCCCAGACTGCGGCTCGCTTCCCACTGGCCTTTCTTGACCGAAACCACTCCGCCGCGAATGATCTCCGCTGCGAACGCTCCTTCGTAGAGGGCGAGGCACAGCACGCCCGCCCAGAAACGCGGAATGGCGAAGATCCGCCCGATGATGAAATAGATAATGAGGATCTGGACCAGGATGGGCGTGTTGCGGACCAACTCCACGTAGCACCATGCCAGCGCCCGCCCGACGATCGACTCTGAGAGCCGCAGCATTGCCACGCCCGCCCCGATGGCGATCGTCAGGATCATGGCGATCCAGGTAATGTCGAGCGTCACCAGCAGGCCCTTGGTCAGCGGGCCTAGGATCAGTTCGCCATCCACCACCCGATATATCAGGCGCGGAACCTTGCCCCATTGCCACTTGTAGCCCATGCTCTGAGCGCCGCGCACGATGATCCAAGCGAGCACGCCGACAAGCGCTACGAACTGCAAGATGTCAAAGGCGGCCGAGCGATGCCATCGCACGGGGCGCTTCGCAAGTCGCGGGCCGCCGTCTTCAGCCGCGTTCATAAGGCCTCTTCGATCTGTCACTGCCGCGCAAAAGCTCGAACCACGTTGCTCCGTCCATTCCGTCTTTCCCTCTGAGCAGCGGAACGCCTTCGCGGGCGGCCAGGTCACTTTGCGAAAGTAGGCTCGATCGAGCGTGGCCGTGTCAAGTCGCGAGATTGCTGATCGACAAGCAACGCCCACGTGAAACTCTCCCAGACGACGCCGCGCGATGTCGTCATTACCGGCAAGGTCACCAGCTTATCTGAGCGGCTATGCGGCGCACGCGGCATGGCTTGAGGATCATCGCACTGTGAGCAACGGCGGCTTGGCCGATCAATGGCTCACCAATGCGCTCAGCGTTTCCGTCAGCCGCGCGTGGAAGGGCTGGCAACGCGCAGGCTGACCTTTTCCCCAACACCCCAGACGCACATGCCCTTGCGCTTCTCGACCATCGTCACGAGGCGCCGCGCGGCATCACGGAGCGGCTGGACGACTTTGAAGATGACGGAGTTGCGCAGCGTCGTGTCGGAAACATCGAGTTGGCACGTACACATCACGCGTTCGGCGAGATCACGTGTTCTTCGGGCTCTATCATGCCCGCGAGCAGCTGACGGCTTGGGTCGCCGATTACAATACCGAGCGGTCGCATTCGGCACTCGGATACACCACGCCAGCGGCGTTCGCTGCTGGTCTTCGATCCGCAACAGACCATCTCGCTCCGCCCTTCCAGGGCTCCGCGAGCTGGCCTCGACGTGGAGTCAAGCGCCTGAAGCCAATCAATTCGCGGCGGAGGTAGAGATCTGACCAAGGACGCGTCAGGTCAACGCGATAGCCCACACAGCGGACGTGACCTCCGACGTGCCCAACGTCGCCGACTCCTCGTCGCTCGCCCCATAGCATCTGCACAACAGTGAGCCTGAGGGTAGCGTCACGGGGACGGTCGATCCACATCCGTTATCGACCGGTTGACGAACGAACCGTGGCCGTCGGAAGCTGCTCGTC
>JANNUW010000664.1:0-1345 GCA_031414095.1 Hyphomicrobium sp.
ACAAAAAAGTGGACCCTGAGGAGGTGGCAACTCGCGTCTCCGTCCTCCAACGAAGTCCGATATTTGAACGAATGTCAGAAGGTGACCTTAGAGTTTTGGCGACGATTTTCGAGCCCCTTGATCTTGCGCATGGAGAAATCCTCTGCCAAGCCGGTGACCCGGCTGAAAAGGTCTTTGCGGTGGTATCGGGGAAGATTGAAGTCTTACAGCCAGGCTCAGATCACCCGGTGGCGGTCAAGCTGCCTGGCGACATCGTCGGGGAGTACGGTATGTTCCTTACTCGGCGATCAGCCACGCTTCGATCGTCAGGTGCGGCTCGTGTTCTGACTCTCGACTACAAGCAATTCAGGAGATTTCTTCTGGCTTTTCCGGAGTCAATGCTGGCTTTATTCGGACAAGCTGTCACCCAAAGTGTGAATGGGGCCCAGCCTGGCAGCCAGACCAAACCCGAAGTAGAGGACTGATGGACAATTGAATCGCAGTCTTCCGCTTATTTTTGATCAATTCAAAAGTCTGCTCCGGGTCAACAGGAGACCAAGCGCAGCTGTAAAACCATGTCGGCTGAGCCACTGCATGCGGACCAATTTTCTGAAAAGCGGACATTGTAAATTGAAAGCCCCCTCTGACACGATGAGCGGGCAAGCTGCAGTAAGGGAATGAGGTCTCCAACGGGCCAGAAGCAGACCTGCCACTATTGCTTGTTCAGATGATGCTAAGTCATCGTCGGTCATGTCGAGAGTGCGTCAATGAATTGCTTCGAGTCCGACACCCAGCCAAGTAAAAGTTCGACCGTCAGCAATGATGCCTCATGGTTACCTCGAGAGTTTGCCATGCCAATGGGTTCGGCTGAACAATCTGACAGAAGGCAGCATTGATAGTCCCTGAACATTGCATCGCGAATAGTGGATTCAACGCAAACACTGGTGGTGCATCCGGTTATAATTAGCTGCTTTATGCCTAGCCCCCTCAGGATGCCATCAAGTTCCGTTTCAAAGAAACCACTATAGCGGTGTTTAGATACAATAATGTCGCCGGTGCTCGGTGAGAGCTCTGGGATGATTTCCGTTCCCCAGTATCCTTCAACTAGGACGCGGTTTGCGCTGCCGTCTGGGGCTACGTTGCTTTCGCCAACGCCAAACAACCCATGTTTTATGCGATGCGGCGAGTCCGGCGCACCCAAATCTGCCAAGTCTTTCCTGTGTTGCATTTTGAGATAAACAACTGGAATCCCGTTCTTTCGTGCAGCTTTAAGGACTGCAGCCGTAGGTTCTATTACGCGCTTGATAATTGATATATCTATTCCAGCACGATCGAACATACCGTCCTTGCTACCGAACTCGTTCTG
>JANNUW010000665.1:0-21247 GCA_031414095.1 Hyphomicrobium sp.
ATTGGTAAGTGCTTTGCTGGCATAAAAAAAAGTAGTATCCAGTATCGAAAACGCTGAAGTTAATTTTTGATACTGCTCTTTTATTTTTTCTGCATGATAAACATACAGCGGAGTTCCAAATTCGTTGGCGGCTTTTAGTAATTGTTCGTTGGAAAGTTGTTCTGGCATAATTGCGAAGATAAGCTGTGTTATGGTTTTTTTGAATGTGGCTCATCATACTGAAAATGCCATCCCAAATGGAATGGCATTTCAACTATACATTCAATCAGTTGGTTTAACTCTCTTCACCCTCACCCTGCTCTTTGTTTACAATCAATTCACCTCCATCTGTTACTACCAATGCTTCAGTTTCATCCACAACATCTATTTTAATTCGACTCAACACCTTGTTATCAATCGAATGTGCGTGTTTCCCCATAATTTTTGATGTAAAGTGCTTGAACGCAGGGTTTTGAGGGAAATCCCGCGCTGTGTTTGGATATTTTAGTAAGGCGTACCAACCAGAAAGTAGTTTGCGGTTAGAAATTGTCATGCAGGGTAAGTGTCATGGCTGCGAAATCTTTTGTGATGTTAGTTTTGGCCTCGTGTGCAGGTCCAGTGGTCGGCGTCTGCATCTTCTTTCTGCTGCAGAATAGCTGACCGGCTTTTGATGTTGGGTCATCTACCCTGGCTCCTGTCGTAGCGGGATCGACTCTCGACTCTAGCGATTCTGAGGCTTCAGGATCGCGACCTGCCAAATCGTCTCTTTGTGACGACGAGATCGTTTTCCTGAAATTTCTCGACCCGAACTTGGCCGCATTCGCGCCCGTAGCGCGACACAAACACGGGCTACGCAGCTTCGCAGCCCGGGGCCGATGCTCATGGCCGCCTTCACCTTACCAAGCTGTCCGCAAGTCGTTACCCCATGTTGCCACTGCTTCGTTTGCTATCGCGTCTGATTGAGCTCTCGGCAGCTCTGCCGATGCGTGCCATCGCCACGCTCTCGAATTGGACCGCCTTCAATCCACGGCTGGGACCGTTGCGCCATCTCTTCTCAGCCAGCATCATCTACGTGTTGTTTGCTGTGCTGCTGGTGTATGTCGTGGCACCCGTTCGCGGCTTCATAGGCCACGTCTATCTTGGCGATCGCCTGCGCTACGACGCCGAACGCTGGGTGGCGACGGCGATCTACGATGCGAAGGGCGGGTTTGCCGGCACCTTCGATCCGCGCCTCGATAGCCGGCGCGACGTCAACTACACCGACAAGTCGATCGAAGTCGGCGACTACACCGCCAACCCCGATCACAAATCCATTCCCGTGCGCGATGTGCCCGAGCAGTATTGGCAGTGCTTGAGCTACCACGAGGACCGTTACAGCGGCGGGCCTCTCAATCCCTTCGGCATCGATCTCGTCGGCGTCCTCAAAATTCCCTACAGCACGCTCAAGCGCTCCATCGCTTTGAAACGGCCGAGCCTGGGCGTCGGCGGCTCGACACTTCCCATGCAATTCGTGCGTGTCATTTACAATACGCCGCCCGACCGGAGCGAAGGCGGCCTGACCAAACTGAAGCGCAAGCTATCCGAGTGGTGGCTGGCGCCCGTCATCTATTACGAGCTGACGCAGCACGGCGACAACACGGCCCTCAAGCAATGGGCGGCCAATCATCTTTGGCTGGCGCAAAGGACCGGCGGCTCCCCGTTGCACGGCATCGAAGTCACGAGTCGCATTATCTTCGGCAAGGAAGCCAAAGACCTGACGACCGCCGAGCAGTACGTTCTCGCCTCCGCCGTCAACAAGCCGATCATCCTGCTTGAAGGCAGCGACAAACTAAACGAAGTGCGGCTCGACCGCTGGCGCTACATCACCGAAGTGCGGGCCCAAACGTGCGCTGAAAAGCTGATCACCGACGAGACCGAGAAAGCGCGTGTGCTGTTTGAGCTTGTCGCCCTTGCCGGTGGCCCGCCCGATCCAAAAGTGAAGCCTGCCTTGCAGGCGGCGCTCGATAAGTTCGCGCCCGCACTCGCCAAGCGCGCGCAGGCCAATCCCGTGATCCGCGCCAATGCCCTGATGCCGGCCGCACGCTTTGGCCTGCGTGAAGAGCTCAAGCAGGATTACGGATTTAGCTGGCGCCAGTACGTGCGCGGCGTCACGACGACGCTTGATCTGGGCGACAATCTGGCGTTCGGCGAAAAGGTCAAAGCCGCACTCAAGACCATAGATGGCACCAACCGGGACAAGATCTCGCCAGGCTACACGCTCGACTCCGCCGCGATCACGGCCGACGTGAGGATGCCCGACGTGGTCGTCGTAGCAGCCAACGCTCAGGGCGAGATTGTCCGCTACTATGAGGCAGGCGAGACGGCACCTTACTTCGGATCGATCCTGGCGCGAAGCACATCGAGCGGCTTTTACGAACCGGTGCGCGAAAGCCGCATGATCGCATCGACTGGCAAAATCATTGCTGCGATTGCGCTCGCCAATGAGGGCCACGATACGGCATCGAGCCTCTATGTTGATACACAGGCCCCGGCCAGCGGCCTCGACACCTGCGCCAAGGGCGGTAACGAGCGCCGTGGCCGTAAGGCGCTGGTCGCGTTTGCGTGCTCGCTCAATAATCCGCTGCTCAATCGCGTGGCCGTGGTCGGCCAGTCGAAGGTGCACCACCTCATCGACGGATTGGGTTTCACGATGCCGCCGCCGTCGGCCGAAGGTGAAGAGGTGCCGGCCTCGACAGCCGCGGTCTTGGGCCAGATTGCCGGCGCGCCGCGCCGCGTCCATCAGATGTCGGGCGTTGTGCTGGCCTCACTCATCCGCCAGGGCAATAGGCCCGTCAAATTGCCCTCGCTCGTCAAATCCTATGACTACATCGCCGCCGATACGGCCGTCGCGACCGGCGCTGCCACCACAGATATTGTTCCCAACGCCATCATCCGCCGCGGTGCCGGGCCGCTGATCAAAACCCTATTGGAAGCGCCGCTTTGCTATTCGGTCAATGGCGCGCCGGCCGGCACATTGAAGACTTTGTCGGCGTGGTGTGCCAGCCGCCGGGGCGATCTGCGGCTGCACTTTGCCAAAACCGGCACACAAGTGACGGCCGATCCCAACGCCACCGTCGACAACTGGATCACTGGCGGTCTGCAGTTCAACAACGGCGCCGCCTATTCGTATGTCGTGCTCGTGGGCACTGGATCGGGCTCGCGGCCGTGGGCGACGAGCTTGCATGCGGCCCAAGTCGCGGCACCCTTAGCGGAGGTGTTGCTGGCCGATCTTGCAGCCCACGCGAAATCAAATCCGCAGCCCCGCTTGCTGCCGCCCAAGCCAGTCGCGCCCATGGCGTCGGCCACGCGCGAACCTGTTATCGTGCCGGTTCAGAGCGGCCGGTCCGAGACCGCAAGCGACACCACGCTTAAATCGCTGCGCTAAAGCACAGGGCCTGTGTTGAAGTTTTTATGCAGCCAATCGGCTGCCGCGAGCAGGTGCGCATCGCCGCCGCGCGGACCTACGAGTTGCACGCCGAGCGGCAGGCCGTCTGCTTCGAGAACCGGCACGCTGATCGCGGGGCAACCGAGATACGTCCACAGAAAATTGAAAGCTGGCGACCCGGTCGACTGTAGGCCCTCGGGCGCGGCGCCCGCGGCAGCCGGCGTCAAAATCGCGTCGAAGCGAGCGAACACCGTACCGAGCTCGTCATAGAGCGGGTCGCGGCGCGTGCACGCAACGGCGTACTCCGACGCCGTGACCGTGCGGCCCTCAGCGATGACCTCGATCAGCTTGGCGCTGAGCTGCCCTGGGTAGCGATCGAAAAGCGGGCCATAGTTGAGCGCGATGTCGTGGAACTGCACGGCGCGCTGCAATCCGCCTGTTGGCGCGAAGGCCACTGGAAGTTCGATCTCTACGACCGCCGTTCCCAATTTCGCTACGAGCGCGAGGAGCGCGCTGTGCATGGTAGCATCGCCCGTCGGCCAAGCCAGCGATTTGACGAAGGCAAAGCGTGGCGACGATCCGGCTGTTTCGCCATTCAGCGTTCCGCTCGCCGCAGGACCACCCATGGCTTCGATAAGGAGTGCAACGTCGCCGGCGTCGCGTGCGTATCCGCCGATGGTGTCGAGTGGGGCGGACTGCGCGAGAACCCCTTGCGTTGAAACCGTGCCGAACGTCGGCTTGAAGCCGACGACGCCGCAATAGGATGCTGGCCGGATGATCGAGCCGGCGGTCTGTGTACCGAGCGCCAGCGGCACCTGGAAATCGGCGACGGCGGCTGCCGATCCCGACGAGGATCCGCCCGGCGTGTGCAGGCTATTGTGCGGATTGCGCGTTTTGCCCGGACCGAAGAAGGCGAGTTCGGTCGTTACCGTTTTGCCAAAGATGACAGCCCCAGCCGCTTTCAGGCGGCTGACCACCGTCGCGTCGGCCTCCGGTCTGCGTCCGCGGAAAATCGCCGTGCCGCTTTCCGTCGGCCAGTCGACGGTGTCGATGATGTCTTTTATTCCGACAGGCACGCCATGCAAAATTCCAAGCGGTGCGCCGGCAGCCTGCGCGGCGTCGGCGGATCGGGCCTGCGACAGGGCCTTTTCAACATCGAGATGCGCCCAAGCCTGAACCTCGGCATCGCGCTCGCCGATCCGGTCGAGACAAGCGCGTGTCAGCTCTTCAGACGACAGGGTTTGCGCCTTGATGGCGGCGGCTGCCTCGACTGCCGGCAATCGATTGGGGTGCGCCACGGCCAAGCCTCGCGATTGGGACAAGTTTCAGGGATCAAAGCGGACTTATACGTCTGCGTTGCACATCGTATCGCGACAAATTCAGCCGCCGTGACGCACACTACAACCCTTGTGCAGCTTGACGGGTTTGACCATTCCTCCCTATAGCTGCCCTTAATTCCCGGCTCGTTTTCCCGGCCGGTCGCCACGCGGCGCCCGCGCAAGCGGCATCGCACACGCGACACTCATACTGAGACACTCACAAGGATCGTCCATGTCGAACGCCCATTCGAACGCCGCAGCGCACGAACCGCGCCGTCCCGGTCGGCATTTCCTGCAAATTCCGGGTCCGACGCCTGTCCCCGAGCGGATTTTGAACGCCATGTCGCGGCAGATTCTGGATCATCGCGGCCCGGATTTTCAGAAGCTCGGCAAGCGCGTCATCGGCGGCGTCAAATCCTTGTTCAAGACCACTCAGCCGGTCATCATTTTTCCCGCTTCCGGTACCGGCGCTTGGGAGGCAGGCCTCACCAACACCCTGTCACCCGGCGATCACGTGCTGATGGTTGAAACCGGCCAGTTCGCGGTGCTGTGGAAAGCGATGGCGGATCGTCTGGGTCTCGTCGCCGAAGTCATCGACACCGATTGGCGCATTGGCGCCGACGCGGCCCTCATCGAAGCCCGCCTGGGTGACGACAAGGCTAAGAAAATCAAGGCCGTGTGCGTCGTCCATAACGAAACGTCGACCGGCTGCCGTACTCGCATCGACGACGTGCGCAAGGCGATGGACGCTTGCAATCACCCCGCACTGTTGATGGTCGACAGCATTTCGGGGTTGGCAGCTGCCGATCTGCGCCACGACGAATGGGGAATCGACGTGACGGTCGCCGGCTCGCAAAAGGGCATGATGTTACCGCCTGGGCTGTCGTTCACGGCCGTGAGCGCCAAAGCCATCGCAGCCTCCAAAACCGCTAAACTTCAGCGTTCCTATTTTGCCTGGGACGACATGCTGGCAATCAACGAAACCGGCTTTTTTCCCTACACGCCCGCAACCGGCCTGCTGTACGGCCTCGCTGAAGCCATCGACTTAATCAACGAAGAGGGCCTCGAAAACGTGTTCGCCCGCCACGAGCGGCTGGCCGAAGCGACCCGCGCGGCGGTGCGCGCCTGGGGATTGGAGATCAACTGCCGGGATGCCAAGTATTACTCGCCCGCGGTCACCACCGTGCTCATGCCCGACGGCCACAACGCCGACTCGTTCCGCAAGCTGGTGCTCGACACATTCAATATGTCGCTCGGCACGGGCCTCAATAAGCTGGCCGGCAAGGCCTTCCGCATCGGGCATCTTGGCGACACCAACGAGCTGACAGTCATGGGCGCGCTGACGGGCGTTGAGATGTCCCTGGCCCTAGCTGGCGTCCCTCATAAGAAGGGCGGCGTCGAGGCGGCCATGGCGTCCTTGGTCAAAGGCAGCAAGCCCGTCGCGGCCAAGGCCGCCGCGTAAGGTCTCGTCCGATTCGAAAAGCACAAAACTAAGACGCCAGCCCAAGGAGGCTGGCGTTTTAGTTTATATGTGATCCAACCCAATCGTCTTGCGCGCGCATGCCTTCCTGGTAGGATTGGGTGCTCCATGGCTGCCGTGTGATTGCATTTCATCACCCGCATGGCTTTGGAGCCCGCTTAGCCGGGCAATCAGCAGACTGCATCATTTATTGATTTTGCGAGGAAGCCATGTCTGGCAGCGACGGCGACGATATTCTTCGTTTACGTGCGCTTTTTTAGTAGATCCCAACCTGTTGAATTTCGGGAGGCTGCGATGGTCCGGCGAAGCTCTTTCATTTTTTTGGTTGTAAGCACGTGTTTGTTTTTTTGTTCTTCTTCGGCGCGGCTAGCCGATGCGGGGGACGCACGGCAACAGGCGCCTGAGCAGCAAACTCTCTCTCCTCAAGACGGATCGCTTCAACCGTATTCCAATAACGTTTGCGCTCACGATCAAGCTGAAGCGCTCAAAAATGCGCTTGAAAGGCACCAGAGCCTGATCGCGATACTCGTGCGTACAAAGGGCCTTCCCGAGAACCGGCGATTGGAGACTGATCCAAAGCGTTTCCAAGCCGCCGTTCAGACTTTCCTGAACTCCACCCCCGACTCTGCGTTAATCCTGTATGCGCTGGATAGAGAGTTCTTATGCGCCTTCCTCTGGTCAGGTGACCAAGCGCCTATTTACGTGCGAACGGCGAACAGCGACATCAACATGGTCGCAACGGCGAAGCAATTCAGCTCGAACATCATTACCCGGGCAGCCCAACGCTCCCCCGCAGTCGCAGAACGTGTCGCAACGCTACGAGACGTTTCAGATATTTTCGAAGAAGCGCCAGCTCCGGGCGTGCAAGGCGACGCTTCTGAGACTCTTTCAGGACTACTTTTTCCCGCAGCGTTTTGGCCAACTCTTGCGAAAACCAAGCATCTATCTATTGTTCCGGTCGGATCGATATCTTCGATGCCTATAGGGGCGCTTAACCCCCTTGGCACTCCTGAGAGAGTAGTTGATCGATTCTCCGTCAATTTACTTTTGTTTGCATCAGAAATTTCAGCACCAATTAAAACTTGGAACTCGGATTTTAAGCGCTCGCTCGTAATTGGTAATCCTGCAGGGAGTGACGTTTTCTGGCGTCATCGTCCAATTCATCAAGCGGAAAAAGAAGCTATTTACGTGGCCCGAAAGTATGGCGGCGAGCCGTTGCTGGGACCTAATGCAACGTCCATTGCCTTTATCCGGAAGGCTGCGGATGCAGATCTCATCTATTTGGCGACCCATGGCATCGCTGGCATCGGCAATTCGTACGATCCTCTGCGGGATAGCTATCTGTTACTCTCCGATAACAGGATGCCCGCTGCGACCATCCGGGATTTTGCACGCGACGGCGGTTTGAAGGCTCGTTTGGTTGTGTTGAGCGCCTGTCAGACCGGGTTGGGACGCGTTACAGAAGGAGGAGTTGTCGGACTAGCGCGCACGTTCCTGGATGCGGGTGCTGGGAATGTCGTCATGACGACCTGGAATGTTGACGATGAAGCAACACGCAGCTTGATGGAAAAGTTCGTTGACCTGTTGGACCAACACCAACCAGCCGAAGCCCTGCGCCGCGCTCAACTTGAGGCGATCGGAAACTATCCAGACCCGGTTTTTTGGGCGGCCTTCAATACCTACGGCAACCCATTTGCCGGCAATTAGACAAACGTCACGCGCCGGCGGATTATTACGGCCGCAGGCCGGCTAAAGCGATCTGCACTTGGCAGCGCTTGCCCAGTTGCATGAATTTGGCCGAGATGCAGTGTTTGACCTTGGCGACCGAAGGGTCTTGACCGATGCACAGGCGCCGCACGTCGGTTTCGCAAGCCGAGCGCAGCGCCGGCGTCACTTCAGGTGGCAACTGATAATCAGCCGCATGCGTTGCGCCCGCAGATACCAGCACGGCGGACAACGCCAAAAGCTTAACGATCATGTTTACCCCTTCCGTCCATTAAAATTTCTTGTGCGTTGCAGCACGCTTGAGACGGCCAAATAAAGGCTAAAAGCGTGCGACGCGTCGAGCCGCCACACGTTTTCCCCAGAATGCAGTCATTTCTCGCAAAACATTGCGCAGGTGAGCAAATCCCGTGCCGCCAGAACGGTCGGCGCGGGGCATTTTTATTTCTCGATAACCTGACTGGGGCCATCGTGGGCGGCGTAAACGCGGACCATGGCCTCGGCAATGCGTACACTGTCGACGTCGTCCTTATGAATGACTTCCGCAGCTCCGATGTTCATGAGTTCCTGGCGCCGCTTGCGCGTCACCTGACCGCTGATGACGACGATGGGCCCGTCAAATCCGGCGCGGCGCAAAAACGGAATAGTGTCCGTCGCGGTGTCGCTGGGCTTCAAGCAATAATCGAGGAAAATAAGCTCCGGGCGGCGGTTGCGAACGCAGTCGACTGCCGACGCCACCGTCGCCGCGCGGCGCATGTCGATGTCGTATCCGAACATCACGCGCAGGGTCGCTTGCAGGCGATCGCTATCGAAGGTCTCGTCGTCGACGACCAAAATATCTTTTAATGCCGGAAGTTGCAGGCGCAGCTTTGTAATGTCGCTTTTCTTGGCGAGGAAATCGCCCCCTGAACGGTTCGATGACGACGGCATATCCCGTTCCTAAAGACCGCGCCGCGAGGCGCCGAGCCCACTGAATCGTATAAGAAAAGAGCGCCCCGCAGAATACGGGTTTCATACCGCGACGGCCGACGGAGTTAAGCCAGCCAGAAAGACGGTGAACCAAGCGTAACGCGTGCAGTCCAATGCTGCCAGAGGTAATTGCGGCGGACGCGGCGGATCGTTAATTTTCCTGCATTTTCGGCCAGTGAAACCAGAATACGCTGCCACGACCGGCGGCCGGGTCCGAACGCAGCCCTATGCGGCCTCCGGCCGCTTCGACCCACCGTTTCACAAAGGCGAGCCCCATGCCTTGGCCATCACCGGCCTTGGTGGCGCTTAGCCGTCTGAAGGGCAGGAAGACCGCCTCGTGATGGCGGGGATCGACGCCTGGACCATCGTCCTTGATTTCAAACTGCAGCCAAATACCGGCGTCCTCGCAATGCACGCTGATGGTGCCTGCGGCCCGATCGTGATGCTTGACGGCGTTGTCGATCAGATTACGCAAAATAAGATCGAGTGGCGCCCGTAAGGTTGCAATGCTCGGCCACAGGCCTGTCGTCTCGATGACCATCGTGGAGGGCCGGGCAGTCGAGTAGAGGATCGTCGTCGCCAAGCCGGCGGTATCCACCAGTTCGATGACTTCCTCTTTGCGCCCGGCACTCGAATATTCGAGCAGCGACGTCAGCATGTCCGACATACGCTGCGACTGGGCGCGCATATTGGCAAGCTGGACAAGAGCGTCAGGCGACGCTTGCAGCGCATCGACGGCAGCCAGATCGTCGGCCATGTAACGCAGGGCACGCATCGGCCCTTTGAGATCGTGCGATATGATCGACGCGAATTCTTCGAGGTCCTGGTTGGCA
Organism: Hyphomicrobium sp.; assembly: GCA_031414095.1. Taxonomy (GTDB): domain Bacteria; phylum Pseudomonadota; class Alphaproteobacteria; order Rhizobiales; family Hyphomicrobiaceae; genus JANNFX01. The sequence continues at coordinate 9,727 of JANNUW010000665.1, forward strand.
CGCGCCAGCTCGGAATTGGCTTTGGTCAATGCCTTCGACTTGTGGGTGACTTCGGCCTCGGCAATCAGACGGGCGCGGATCTGGCGGCTCAACTCGACTTCGATGTTGGACTGTGAGCCGGCCCGCGAAACGAGGATCAGCAGGCAATTTTCCTCGGGCGACCACAGCGCGGTGAAGTTCAGTTTCGGGCTGGTGCCCGGTCCGCGCACAATCGAAACGATCGGCAAATCAATGAGCGCTCCGGGCGCGTTTTTGAGCGCGAGGATGTCGGCTTCCAATCCAACGAACGGCGGCACACAAAACGTGACCGGCTCTCCAATCTCGACAAAATCGACGAGCTGGCCGTAGCGGGCCGTCACCTCGAGGCGATCATCGACCCATATGAGGCCAAAGACACCGCGATCCGCCAACAGCACAGCCGCCGCCATAAGTGGCGCCTGCCGCGTCCGTGCCGGCTCAGCCGTCGATGAAGCGAGCGCCCTATTGTCCACGACGGCTGATGGCCTCCGCTGCTTGTGCGAAACAATCGGGCACGTTGTGACCGGTCTTGGCGCTCGTAAAAACTGGTGTGATTTTAAGGCGCGCAAAAGCCGCCGGCAATTCCACGGCAGACGGAGAGGCCACGAGATCGCTCTTGTTCAACAGCAGCGCAATGTGGCGCCCTGGAAATGTCTCCGTGAAGCCCTCGGCCAAGCGGACCATGGTTTCCAACGTCTGCGGCCGCGACAGGTCGCCCATGATCATCGCGGCTGCCGCTTCTTTCATGTAGACGTGCCGGAAAATCGCATCGCCGAAGTTGCCATCGGTATCCCAGACAATGAGGCTGGTCCGTTCGCAGCCAGGCTTTTCGGGAACTTCATAGCGATAGACATCGACCCCGATGGTCGGCTTGTAGTCGAAGTTGAAGCGATCAAAGACAAGGCGCTGGACGGTCGACGACTTCCCAACTCCAATTTCGCCAAGCAACATCACTTTACGCGCCGTCATGGTCCGGCTTCGCCAACGAAGGCGACCTCGAACTCGACGCGCCGGTTCGGGCTCGACGCGCCGCGTTCCTGGCTGATGCCGATGCTATCGACGCGGCCGAGTTTTATAAACCGGTTGGCCGAAATTCCGCGCTCGGCGAGCGCGGCGATGACAGCAGACGAGCGCGCTTCACTCAGCGCGGTATTGCGGTCGGGTCGGCCTTGATCGTCGGTATAGCCGACCACGCGCACGACGAGGTCGTTGCCGCGCATGAGTGCCGCCAGTTCGTCGAGCGCCACTATGGTTTGCTGAGGCGCCCTGAAGTCGACCTCATTGGTAAAGAACACGGCGTTGGCGCGGGCAAAGGCAATCAGTTTTTCGCGCGCGCTCGGGAGCAGCGGTTGCACTGGCGGGGGTATGGCGCGTTTGACGGCTATGATCTGCGTGGTCGCAAGCGCGATATTGGCGAGCCGATCGGCATCGGCTGCCAGCACATCAGGCGTATCGCCCTTCGCCGCTGCGCCGCCAGTTGCCGCAGGCGCTGCTGGCATTGAAAGCCCGCCGAGCGCGGCGATGCTGGTTTGAGCCGCGCGGATGTGTCCGGCGACCACGGCGATGTTTTTGTCGTCGAGCGATGAACGCCGGCCGTCTGCGCTGCCGATCTTTGAGCGCGCGGCGGTCAACGCCGCAAGTCCGCTCTCAACGCTGCTGGTGGCGCGGCGGACCTCATCGCGGTCGAGGGGCGGTCCGGTTACCGCGGCAAGTCCTGCGATTGCAGATTTTGCTTCCGCCAAGCGCAGTTGCACGCGGTCTAACGCGCGTTCCACGGCGGCAGCCTGGAACTCGTTTTCAACTTCCGCCAGCCGATCGCGAACACCTTTGATCTTGGGGTCGACAGCGGCGAGGGCCGTGCGCGCCTCGGCAACTTCGGGCGCCAGCGTGCCAACATCGCGGCTAACATCGGCGATATCGTCGCGCGCTTTGGCGATTTCGGGCGTAAGCGCGTTAACGTCGCGTTTTACGCCCGCAAGGCGCGGTTCGACGACGGACAGGTCGCTCGGCAAGACTGATACGCGGTCCGTCACGACCGAACCAGGTAAGGCCGACCGGACACCCGACAGCAACGCGTCCTTCACTTCGAGTGAGGGTGACAGGCCCGAGACGGTCAGCTCTCGTCCAAGGCGGGAAACATCGAGCGAAACCGGATAGCCTTTGAGTTCTGTCACGGACGTCAACGCGCGCGTCGCCAGTGTCCGCGCGCGTTCTGTTCGATAGTCGGCGTAAAGCGACCACGTCAGCCAGGCGGCCAGCGGCAAACCAACGATCCACGCCAACATCTTCAACGGGCTGGCACCCGCCGCGCGTGTTGCCAATCCACCCGTCTGATCGTCGAGGCGCTGTTCCAAATTTTGCGAAAGGGTCGCGAGCAGGGCTGTACTTCGCGAATGCCCGGCCACGTCCCCGCTCTGCGACAGCGTTTGCAACTCTTCCATGGCTTCGAGAAACGAGTGATCGAGCACGCCTTCAACGGCCTGTGATGCCGACCCGCAGCATTTTGCGGCCAGCAAAAACGACGGCGAAACACGCAAGTAAAGCTGACGCTCGCCCAGATCGATCTGGCGCAGTGCGCTGCCGTCGTCTTTCAACGCTTCGGTCGAAAATTCGTTGATGGCGGTCAACACGCCGCTCATGACGTGGTCACGGCTTGCGGCACCGTCCGGCGCCTCGGGCCAGCGGCCAACGAGTTCGCCCGATCCGCGCCGGATCAGATAAAGTTCTTCGACGACGAGGCGCTGAGATTCGGCGATGGCCATTTCAGCAACGGACTTACCCGACGCCAAACTGCGCAGCCGAAGCATTACCGGGTTTTGTTCGAGTTTGCGGTTGATGTCGTTGTTGAGGTCCTTCATGGCGCTGGCGACGTAAGCCTGCACCATCCGGCCCGTCATCGGATAGAGGACTTCAACGAGATCATCGCGGCTATTGCGAATTTCGGCTTTGACCGTGCGCACCACAAGCGGCGCAATGGCGTTCGCCAACTCGGTGTGGCGATCGACTTCGGCCCGGCGCAAGGCGCCATCGAGCACTTCGGCGACGCTAAGCTCGAAGCGATCTGCCGTGCCGGCACGGTTGAACACATCATCGATGCGCGCCGCAATAATTTCGCGCAGCCGGCGTTCATCGTCGATCCGCAACACGATATTTTCGCGCTGGCGTTTTTCATCGCGCGTCAGATCTTCGATACCTTCGACGCGCTGCACCAGCGCATCGAGCGCGCGCGCCTCATTGTCGAACAACAGTTCTTTCAGCTTATCGACAGATTGGCCCATCAGCTCCTCAACACATCTAGCAGAGTCTGTTGGCCAGCACCGCTAGATCGCGTTGCCCTTGGAAACGGCGCGCAGACGTTCCGACAATTCGAGGACGCCCTGAGACAGTTCCGAAAAGGCGGCACGGCGGTCGTAGTCGAGCTGGCTCGCGAGCGCATCGATGCGGGCGGAAACGGCATCGAGCTTGCGCGCGATAACCGCATCCAGATCCTGGAACCGCGCTTCGAACGCCAGCATTTTGGTCTCCATATCACGGACGTGATCGCCGACGAGCAATTGGCGCACCTGATCCATGCGATCATCCCGGCTATCCCGGGATCCGGCGGCCGCCCGCAACTGGTCGAGTGAATTGGCGTTCATAGGTCACTTTCCTTGCCATAGCCCGGCATAACCCACGAGCGCCATACTGCGCTTCGAGACTTTGGGTCCGAAGTAGACGAACTAGTCTAATAAATTTCCTTTATGCCCGCAACATTGCGCGCTTCAAGCCGACGCAATGGTGTGATCGCCGCCGGGTTCGGGCAGCATAGCCTTGAAGGCCATAAAGCTGGCATTAATTCGCAGCGCATCCCGGCTCGAACCGGCCACATGCGCGACGACCGCATCAGAAACGGTGCCGATCGCATCCCTCAACGCAGCGGGAGGGGTGGCGAACTCAACGCCATGCCGCGACTGCATAACCCTGCTCGCCAGCCGCTCGTGCACGCGCGCTTCGGCATGGCTTAAACGGAATTCTGCCGCGCAGGCGCTGGCGATCGCGGCTTGATCCGTGGCAGTCATCCGCTGCCATTGGCCAAGCGCTATGCAGCACGACTGCGCCGTCCCATTCCGGTTAATACCGCCTGCGAGCGCAAATTTGGCGCGCTCGGCAAAACCCGATGCCATCGCCAGCATGGCACCCGGACCTTCGACAGCGTCGGCTTTGCCGTTTTCGAATGCCGATGCGGCGCCGTCAAAAGACCACGATGTCGGTTGAGCGCCAAGACCGCGCGCAACTTCGATCGCTAAACCTTCGGCCGCGTACTTCAAACCTGTAAAGCCAGCTTCGGCCGCGCGTGGATTTCGAAACCAAATTGCGGGGTTGGCACCCGAATGGCCGCTCAGAAATGGCTTGAAACCATGCGACTTGGCGAGATCATCCCAAAGCTGCTGGCCGCCTCCAAGCGTCAGCCACGCATCAAGATCGTTGGCCTCGACGCCCGCACGGCCGGGCAAACCCGCGAAATAAGCAAAGGCCCGATCAAGTCCGATGCTGTCGTGTGCGCTTCCGACCTGGACGCCGGCCTCTTGTGTGCGCTCTTGAGGTAGGATGGCAATCCGGTAGCGCCCGCCCGTCAGCTCCTCGATGCGGCGCGCGAGCCGGCGCGCATTCTCGCCAAAACCGCGGCCATTGTCGGGAGCCCGCACTGAGAGGCCCAGTTCGCGCGCGCCTGAAACAACCGAAGGCGCTTCAACTCGGCCGATGGGTGCCTGAGAGGGCTTGGCAAATGCTGTTGCGCTCACCCCGGCCACGGCAGCGACGCTTCCAGTCGTTCTTAGAAAATCGCGGCGGTGCATGACGGGTCTCCGGTCGAAGTCGCGGTCAGCGCATCAAAGCGCATTGGCCCACCAATGACAACCAGCCAGTAGGACGGCGACTGCTACGCGTCACCTGGCTGCCGCGATCGTCACGGCGTACTGGCGATCAGCCTGTCGATGGAATGAAAGAAAATCTCCGGGCCAACATATCCGGGAATACGGCCGACTTCCTGCCCGTTGCGCAGCACCAGCGCTGTCGGGACACTCTCAATCGGCCCCTCGAGGGCCAACTCCGTGACCGCCTTGCTGTTTAGGTCCAAAAATCGCATCGGTACCGCGCGAGCACGTTGCGACGCCTCATAGGTCGGCCACACGTCACGGCGAAACAGGTGACAGTAGATACAGTCAGTCGCCTCGACCACGACAATTTCAAGTTCCGAACGGATCAGCGCAGGACTGCTCAAGTCGAGAGCGGCGCGCGCCGGCTTTGGTACGATCAGCGCGGCAGCGCAGAGCAAAATTGACGCGACAATCCCAAAACGCAACATCGGAAATCCCGGACAGCTAGCGCGGCCCGGTATGGGCGCAACATCATCCGATGACATTTCAAGACTCGCGCCAAGCCGTTTGCCACTGAGCCGAGCAAGAGGTTCTTGCCCTACCCGATCGCGCTACAGCCGGTAAATCAAGGCGCCGCCTGTCAGGCCGGCTCCGGCGGCGCACATCAGAATAGTGTCGCCCGGCCGGAATGGGGTGGTTTGGGCGGCAAGCGACAGGGTCAGTGGAATCGTTGCGGCCGAGCTGTTGCCGTAGAGAGCTACGCTCGACAGCGTCTTGGCCTCGCTCATGCCAAGCTTCGACGACGTTGCCGTAATAATCCGCTGGTTCGCCTGATGGGGGACCCAATAAGACACGTCCGCCACGTCGAGGCCTGCTGCCGACAGCGCTGTGCGCGATGCCGATGCCATCATGTCCGTGGCCTTGGCGAAAACCGCCCGCCCATCGGCAATATCCATCAGTGTATCAGCGTCAGGGGTGTTGCCGTCGAAGGGCTGGCGGCTGCCGCCAGCGCTTATTTTGATCAGATCGTAAGACGAGCCATCAGACGCCAAGTGCAAGCCGCACACACCGCGGTTGGGTTGCTCCGACGGCGCAACTACGGCCGCGCCCGCTCCATCGGAGAACAACACGACGCTCTTGCGATCCTGCTGGTTCGTGCGCCGGGACAGAATATTGGCGGCGATCACCAGAACAGACACGCGATGGGTGCGCACAAAGCAGTCGGCAAAGGCCAAGGCGTAGAGGAAGCCGCCGCACGCGCCCGCCATATCGATCGCGCCCGCGCCTGTCAGACCCAAGCGATGAGCGACGAGTGGTGCCGACGGCGGCAGCAGGTGATCGGGCGTCGACGTCGCCAAGATGACGAGACCGATGCGACTGCGAGCAAATCCCAGCCGCGACAACGCCATCTCACCGGCAGCGACCGCAAGGTCACTCAGGGCTTGGTCCGGCGAAGCATAGCGCCGTTCGAGAATGCCGGTGCGGCGCGCGACCCATCCCGGCTCGAGGCCGAGCCGCTCTTCTATTTCGGCGTTCGTGACACGCCGTTCAGGGGCGAAATGTCCAAGGGACAGGAGGGTTGTCGACATGAGGCCTCATAGCCGATCTTCCGTTCGAGGCACCAGCGCAGTTCGAAAAATACTGACTGTTACCAAGATGTCGCACATTCGGTATTGACGTGTGCAATTTAATATCGGACGATTATACTTATAGTAGCGTAAAATGAAATGCGCCACTTATGCGCTAGCCGTTCTATGGCCGCACGATCCCCGACAGGACTCCCGGTCGGACCGACAGACGAACCGCATCGCCGCCAATTTTTCCTAACGACCGCCCGAGTCTTGCTGCCGTTTTTTGCAGGCCGGCGGAGCCGTGCCCACCGAGTCAGGAGTTCAAATGCCAACCTTGCGCATCGAACGTGTCCCGATCCAGGTTTACAATCTGGGCTTGTTCGGCTTTGACCACATCCATCTCGCTTACGAGCAAGATCGGTCCGCTGCCAACCAAGGGGCATGGTACGTCCTCGAAGGCCTCAGAGACCCTGCAGCGGGCGGACCATTTCTCGGCGTATTAGGAGCCGACGGGCAGACCACACTTTCGGCGGCAAATGGCGGTGCCCGCGACCTCGACCTGGTGCGCGTGATTGGAACGCCCGAAACGCGCGGCAGCGTTATCATCAGCACAACAGGCGTTTCCGAAGCCTGGCAGACGATGATGGCTTTCGGAAACGCGATCGACGAGCAGATGCTGCCCTACATCGGTTACGGCTTTCCGGTTTCTGTGACCCCGACAATCAATTCGTCATCCGTGATCGCGTCGCTGCTTTTTCATGCAGGTATCGACGTCGCCAACTTCCTGCCGGTCGGTCTTGGCTTCTCGCCCGGCACCACCACTTTAATCGGCACCGGAAACGACGACGAACTTCAGATCACCAACAGCTTCAATGCCCTGGTCGCCGGCGGCGGCAACGACTTGTTGGAAGGCGGCAACGACGCCGCCCTCATCGAGCGCTTCCTGGGCGGCACCGGTAATGACGTCATTCAATGGTCGAGTGGAATCAACTTCATCCACGGCGGCCAACCCCGGCTCGCCTATGAGGCTGACGGCATCGATTTCGTCGAATATACCGGCGTCGGCGTCGTCAACATCAACGTCGACTATTTCGCCGCGCCCCATACCGCGCCCGACTACGTCGCCATCCATGCTACTGGCGTCGACAATCTCTACTCCATCGAGGGCATCATATTCGACCCCAGCAGCGACACCGTCATACTCGGCAAAGGCGTCGACCTGCTCTCTGCGGATCTGACATTGAAACTCGGCGCCGAAGACAGCGGCGGCAAGGGCGATGCGGTTTCGTTCGAGGGCGCCCAGGCTGGCGTTCTTATCAACGCAGCCGGCTACGAAAACTACTTCGTCCAAGGCCTCGATAACGAGAGCGGCTCGACGGCCGGCATATGGCTCGAATCCGCCGAATGGCTAAAAGGCTCAAAATTCGACGACAAGATATATGGCGGCAACAATGTTCGCGGCCTCGAAGGCAATGCCGGCAACGATACGCTGGACGCGCGCTTCTCGAGCATTTTTACCAACGACCCGAGCGGCTACGACGTCGAACTGTATGGCGGCGACGGCAACGACATCATCGTCTCGAGCTGGGGATTGACCCTGGCAAGCGGCGGCCAGGGCGCTGACACCTTCGTTTTATCGTCCTTGAGCTGGTCGGGACCGATGGTCGAATTCGTCATCACGGATGCCGACACGTCCGACCGGCTATTCATACCGCACGAGTTTCACAACACGACCAATGCCGGCTTCAACAACTCCGAGCTGGTGCCGCTGCTCGGTGGATTCTCGCAGAACCCCGATGGCCACACGTTCGAAGACTTGCCCCAAAATGTAGGACCTTGGATCGACAACCTCGACGATCCCTCCACGCAGCACGCTTATTTCGAATGGCAGACTGAGGATCAGCAATACAACGCCGGCAATCAAACTCTCGGGCTCTTCGAGTTTGCGGGCAATGTGTTCTACGATCGCGACGGCAGCGATCTGCTCGTCCACATCTTCGATGGCTTCCCCAGAGAAATCACCACCGTTGGCTACGCCGAGCAAGACTACACGCACATCGTCAACACGTTCATGCTGGGAACCGAAGCGATCGTTCGCGTCAAAGATTTCCAGGACGGCGATCTCGGCATTTACTTCTACGAATTCGGCGAGGTGAGCGACCTCGAATTGCCGATTATGGGCGCGCGCCCCATCGGTGCTCAGAGCTATGCCAAATGGGAAACCGCGGTCGCAGCGATGACCAACAACGGCACCCTTGCGCCGGCCTTGGCGTTGCGCCCGCAGGGCGAACTTTATGACCCCGACAAAGGCCAGCAGGGCGCCACGCCCGAAGACATCGCAGGCGGGACCGGCAACGACATCATCACAATCGCTTTCGGGACTGCCAACGTCGACGGCGGAGCCGGTGACGACACGATCGAGACGGCATCGGGCAACGATCACCTCGACGGCGGCAGCGGAGCGGACAAACTGACCGGAGGCGCCGGCAACGATTCCTACACCGTCGACGATGCAGGCGATGTCATCTTTGAGGCGGCTGGAGGCGGCTTGGACCTCGTCGCGTCGTCAGTCAGCTTCGTCTTGAGCGATCATGTTGAGCGTTTGGAGCTGACGGGCAGCGCGCTCTCGGGCAGCGGCAATTCGCGCGCCAACGGGCTTTACGGTAACGACTTGGACAATGTCCTGGCGGGACACGGCGGCGCCGACACCTTGGCTGGCGGACTGGGCAACGACCGGCTCGCGGGGGGCGCAGGAGCCGACACTTATTTCTACACGACAGGCGATGGGAACGATGTCATCGCCGACGACGGTGACCAAGACGAAGTCGACGTCCTGATCTTCACCGAACTCACCCCCAGCGACATCAGTTTTCATGTCGCAGCAGGCTCGCCCAGCGACCTTGTCATGACCTTCACCGGCGGCGGGCGTATCATTCTGGAAGGCTACTATAACGGTGACGGCCAAAGCATTGACCGCGTCAACTTCAGCGACAATTCGCATTGGACGCGCGCGCATCTGGATGCATTCGCCGGCACCGCTCCCGTGATCATTAACAATGCGCCCGTCGCCGTCGACGATCTCAATTATGGCATGCGCTCGGGTCGGCTGGTCATTTCAGGCGTGGCCTTGACCGCCAACGACCTCGACTACGACGGCGAAGCATTAGTTGTGACCAGCGTCACGGGCGTAACCGCCGGCATAGACTTTGAAATCGACGCCGACGGCAACATCGTCGTGACCACTCCCGACCTATTCGAAGGCATCGCAAATTTTGTTTACACGGTATCGGATGGCTACTCGCTCGATACTGGCGCGGTCGGCTTGATTGTTATCAAAAATGCCGCTCCCGTCGTCGCAATGGCCTTAGCGGCACAAACCGCTCACGCCGGACAGAGCTTCACCTTGGCACTGCCGCCGGGTCTATTTACGGACGCCGATGCCGACGTTCTAGATTACTCCGCTGCGCTCAACACCGGAGCAGCACTGCCCGCGTGGCTGACCTTCGATCCATTGACGCAAACCCTCGGTGGAACGCCACCCGCGGGCGTAGCCACTAATTTCTCCATCCAGGTTACAGCATCGGACGGTGCCGCGTCGGCAAACACGGTCTTCGCTCTGACGGTTGAAGCCGCCGTCGTAGTTGGCAGCATCATCAACGGCACCAATCGCAGTGACACCCTCATCGGCACGAGCCAAGCCGACATCATCACCGGCCTTAGCGGCAATGACGTATTGCAAGGCCGGGGCGGTGACGATCAATTCAACATTGCCGGCAGCCAGACAGGATTTGACGTGTTTAACGGCGGAGCCGGTACCGATCGTATCGCCGGGAGCGCAACCGACGACCTGATCGGTCTTGCCAATTCTGCGAACAATCTATCGGGCATAGAAATCATCGATGGCGGTGAGGGCTTCGACGTTCTGCGGCTCGGCCCGAATAATAATGTTCTCGATCTATCCGGCATCGAGGTCATCGGCATCGAACGCATTTCGGCCGGCGCTGGAGCTGATCGCGTCGTCGGCTCGAGTGGCAACGACATTATCGCGGGCGGAACCGGCGATGACCGGCTTAGGGGTAGCGCTGGCGATGACCATGTGCGCGGCGGTGGAGGCGACGACACTTTTGTTTTCCGCAGCAGTTTCGGACATGACGTAATCAGAGATTTCTCTGTCGGAAATGCCCGCAATCCGCTGCAGGACGTGATCGATCTTCGCAGCTTTGGCTTCGCGAACTTTGCGGCTGTGATGGCACACGCCACCCAGGCCGACAGCGACACGGTGATCACGCTCAGTGCTGACGACAGTATCCGTCTGGAGGGTATTCGCATCGGTCAACTCAAAGCCAATGACTTCGTGCTGTGAGCGCATGACCCGCGGCCGGCAGTCCCGCCACGCGCCGGTCATCGCCGAAGCGCAGATTTCGACGCTTGCGCCGGCGCCTGCATCCCGCTGCGGCGCGGGGCTCCTTTCAGTTGCGGCGCTGCTGCTGGCAGTCGTGATCCCACAGCCTTGCTCTGCAGAGGAATTGGCAAAGCAAGACGCCAAACCGATCCCAGTCGAGGCATCGGCAGGGCCCGCGTGTGCGAACCAAGTGCGAGAAACGCACTCCATCGTGCGCATCACGCAAGAGCGCGGCCTACACTTGGACGACGGCCGGACGATCGTGCTGGCTGGTCTGCTATTTCCGCAACCGCCTTCAAACGCACAATTGACAGCGGACGAATGGCCGCCTCTGCGGGCAGCGACCGAAACGCTGCGCGCTCTCACAGCGGGTGCGAGCGCCGACGTCAGCATCGAAAATGGTGGCGCTGACCGTTACGGCCGGCTCGCCGCACAAATTTACCGGCATGCTGGCGACGCCCGCATTTGGCTACAGCAAGAGTTGGTCGAAAAGGGACACGCGATCGTGTCGTCGAGACACGGCGGATCGAGCTGCTTGAGCGGCCTGCTATCCGCTGAGGCGAGCGCGCGTGAACTGATGCGCGGCTTGTGGGCAAACCCGAACTATGCGGTTCGCAAAGCTGACCAGCCGCGTGCGCTTTTGGCGCTGCGCTCGAGCTTTGCTCTCGTCGAGG
>JANNUW010000666.1:0-6076 GCA_031414095.1 Hyphomicrobium sp.
GGATCTTTGCCAGTTCCAGGGTCTCCGCCCCATCGATGACCTCGTTGAGCGCCACGCGCACGTCGGGCTTCTGTTCGCCGGCAAGTCCCTTCAGCATCGCCAAAAGCTCGGAATCGTGCGAGGCGTTCTGCGCCAATGTCCACTTGGCCATGGCGCCGATCGTCAGCTTCTCGACATCGTCACGGTTGAGCGACCACGCCAAAGCCTTGAGAATGCGCCGCAGCGGCGCCTCCGAGCCGGTGGCGAAATAGAAGCCCCAATTGATATCGATGGCCGACGCATTGTCTTCGAAGGGCAGATCTTCGAGCGTCGGCTTATTGGAATAGAGGTACTTCTCGATCAATACCTGCCGGGCCGGCATCCGCTCGACGAACGTGCCCATCAGTTCTTTCCATTCGGGCAAGCCCGAGTAGGCGATGGCACGAATGACCAGCACCTGATCTTGGGGATCGAGCGGGAACATTTCGGAAATGAGCGCCTGGGCTGTCTCGGGATTGGAGCCGATGACGCCCGCCGTAAAGCCGATATAGACGCCGGCCTGATCGAGGTCCTTGGTCACGCCCGTCGCAATCATCGACTTGACCGCAACAGGCAAGCGCCGCGGTTCCGATTTCTGCCTGTAGCCGTTCATCCATGCCAGCAGTTCCTCGCTCTTGGTAAATGCGGGCGGAGCTTTGGGTGCGGCCGGCTTCACGGCGGCCGCTGCGTGCAACATCGACGCGAGCAGCAGGGTCGAAATAATGATAACGCGACGCATGGCGTGGCTCCCTCGAGCGCATTGTCGTGCAATGGACTTTGATTGAAATGTAAATTGCAGAGCACGCGCCAGACATGGCTGTTTTGTGGCGCCTCGCATCGGCAGTCTTTCGTGAGCCCCGCAACACTGCTAGAGGCTAATTAGTCGGGTGGCGTGACTGAACAAATCAAGGATCGTTTTTGATGGCCGGGCCGATGCCGCCTGATACGCGTGAAACAAAGCACGTCTATGTGTTCTCGGCCGGGCGCACGGACGGTCACGCCGGCATGCCAGCACTTCTTGGCCGTAAAGGCGCCAATCTCGCCGAGATGGCCAGCATCGGCCTGCCGGTACCGCCCGGCTTTACGATTACGACGCAAGTATGCGCGCTGGCCGAGGCGGACGTATCGTTGGCGCCAGAAAAAGCGGGCACCTTGGTTGCGCAAGTCGATGCGGCGCTCGCGGCCGTCGGTAAGGCCATGGGTATGCAATTTGGCGATGAGACCAATCCGCTGCTGGTTTCTATTCGGTCCGGTGCACGGGTCGCGATGCCCGGCATGATGGATCCAATCCTCAATCTGGGGCTCAACGATAAAACCGTGAAGGGCTTGGCCGCGAGATCGGGCAACGAGCGTTTCGCCTACGACAGTTACCGCCGCTTTATTCAAATGTATGCGAGCGCCGTGCTGGGCCTCGACAGCTACATGTTCGAAGACCTACTCGACAACTACAAAAATCTCAACGGCCTTGCCTTCGATACCGATCTGTCGCCCGCCGTCTGGAAGGCCATTATCGAAGACTACAAGGAGGCGATTGCCAACAGCCTGGGACGCCCGTTCCCCGAAGACACAAACGAACAGATGTGGGGCGCGATCGCCGCCGTGTTTCGCTCATGGATGGCGCCCCGTGCCATTGCCTACCGCCAATCGCACGACATTCCCGATGTTTGGGGCACCGCCGTCACTGTGCAGGCCATGGTATTCGGCAACCGGAATGAGACCAGCGGCACAGGGGTCGCGTTTACGCGCGACCCCTCGACCGGCGGGCGCGAAATCTACGGCGAGTTCCTGTCCAACGCCCAGGGCGCTGACGTGGTCGCCAGCATCCGCACGCCCCAGCCGTTAACGGAAGCCGCGCGTATTGCGGTAGGCGACGACAGCGGGTCGCTCGAGACTTTGATGCCTGAGGCGTTTGCCGAATTGGCTTCGATCCTGAAAGCATTGGAGCGGCGCTACCGCGACATGCAAGATATCGAATTTACGATCGAAGACGGCAGAGTTTTCATGCTACAGACGAAGCCCGGCAAGCGCACGATCGAGGCGGCGATCAAGATTGCCGTCGATATGGCGCACGAAGGCATTATCTCGCGCGACGACGCGGTGCTCGCCGTCGATCCGGCAGCACTGGGCCAGCTTTTGCACCCGACCATCGATCCCTACGCGCAAAAAGTAGTGATCGCCGCGGGATTGCCGGCCTCGCCAGGTGCAGCGTCTGGCGAAATCGTGTTCGATCCCGCTGGCGCCGAAGCGCTCAGGGCGCAGGGCCGCCGCGGAATTCTGGTGCGTGTCGAAACCAGTCCCGAAGATATTCAAGGCATGTTTGCTTCGGCTGGCGTGCTGACGGCCAAAGGCGGCATGACAAGCCACGCCGCCGTGATTGCACGCGGCATGGGCTTGCCGTGCGTTTCGGGTGCGGGAGCGCTGAAGATCGATGCTAAAGTCCGCGAGATGCGGGTCGGCGGGCGCGTCTACAAGGCTGGCGACGTGATCACGATCGACGGCTCTACCGGTCAAGTGCTCGAAGGCCATGTGCCCATGCGCCAGACGAAATTGTCCGGCGATTTTTCAAAACTCATCGGTTGGGCTGATAGCGCCCGCCGCCTGCGCGTGCGGGCCAATGCCGACACGCCGCGCGATGCCAAGCAGGCGCGTGAATTTGGGGCCGAAGGCATCGGCCTGTGCCGCACCGAGCATATGTTCTTCAATACCGAGCGGATCCTCGCTGTGCGCGAGATGATCTGCGCCAGCGACGAGACCGGCCGCCGCACCGCTCTGGCAAAAATACTGCCGATGCAACAGGCCGACTTCACCGAGCTTTTCGAAATCATGGGCGATCTGCCGGTCACGATCCGGCTGATCGACCCGCCGCTTCATGAATTTCTGCCGCGCCTCGAACCCGAGCTCGAAAGCGTGGCCACGGCACTCAAGATGCCGCTCGCCCGGTTGAAGTCTCGCGTCGCGGAGCTGTCGGAGACGAACCCGATGCTGGGATTTCGCGGATGCCGCGTGGGCGTGCGCTACCCCGAAATAATCGAAATGCAGGCCGAAGCGATATTCTCCGCGTGCGCGGGCATAGCATCGGCGACTGGTCGCCGTCCGGCACCGGAAATTCTGGTGCCGTTCGTCGCGTTCCGGCGCGAGTTCGAAATTGTGGCAGATATCATTCGCGCATCGGCCGTGAAGATCCAAAATAAAACCGGAACAGAGCTCACTTACGAGATCGGCGCCATGATCGAACTGCCGCGTGCCGCGCTGTTGGCGGGCGAGATTGCAGGGGGCAGCGCGGGCGCTGAATTTTTCTCTTTCGGCACCAACGACCTCACCCAAACCGTCATGGGACTGAGCCGCGACGATGCCGCGCCAATCTTGAGCAACTATGCCGGACGCGGCGTTTTCGAACGCGATCCGTTCGTCTCGATCGATCAACACGGCGTTGGCGAACTCGTGCGCCTGGGAGTCAGCCGCGGCCGCACCGTCAAGCCCGGCCTCAAGGCCGGGATCTGCGGCGAACACGGCGGTGATCCGGCATCGATTGATTTTTTCGAGAACGCAGGGCTCGATTACGTTTCGTGCTCGCCGTTCCGCGTGCCGATAGCGCGTCTGGCGGCAGCGCAGGCGACGATCCGCGCAAGACGGGCAATGCACCCGGCGGATTAAGGCTGGCTACATAACGCGGTCGTCACGTGCATCCAACTGATCGAGGGTTGGGCGCCGAGGCGGCGGTCCAAGATTTTTTCGTTTGAGCAGCAACGCAAGAATAAGTGGTGGGAAGAGAAAGGTCGTCGATGCCCAAAACGACCAATTGAGATTTTTGTTATTAGCAATAATGCCCGCCAGAAACGCAGCCAAGAACGCGATAGTACCCCATATGACGATTCCGTTGACCATGGCGAGAGGCTCCTCTAGCGCCGAAATCTGCACTCAGTCATTTTGGCAGCCGTAGAATGGGGTGCAACTGGGGCGAAAACAAGCACTGCACGCGCACCCCGGTTGTCTTATTGTGAGCTGCGTTCGCCGGCTGTAGTCTTCGCCGCTCGGTGCGAGTCTCAAGTGTTAACAGAACATATGCGTTCGGGAGATGGCATGGTCGCAATTGCAATGACGTCGCCAAAGACGGCTCCGGCGCGCGTGCAAGCGTTGAAGATGGAGCGCGTCGTCAAGCGCTTTGCGTCGTTCGTGGCGTTGAACGGCGTCGACCTTGCTGTCGAAGCTGGTGAGCGCATCGTCATTTGCGGTCCATCGGGATCGGTAAAATCGACTCTGATCCGCTGCGTCAACGGACTTGAGCGCCACGACGAGGGCCGCATCGTCGTCGACGGCATCGAATTAACGTCGGATTTGCGTGACCTCGGCAAAGTGCGCGCTCAAACCGGCATGGTGTTCCAGAGCTTCAACTTGTTTCCGCACTTGACGGTGCTGGAAAACGTCTGTTTGGCGCCGCAATGGGTGCGCGGCTTCAAACGTGCCGATGCAGAGAAAGCCGGCCGCGACTTGCTGGCGCGCGTGCGGATCGCCGAGCAGGCTGACAAATTTCCAGCGCAGCTTTCGGGCGGCCAGCAGCAGCGCGTCGCCATTGCACGTGCGCTCGCCATGCAGCCCAAGCTGATGCTGTTTGACGAACCCACGAGCGCGCTCGATCCCGAAATGGTGAAAGAAGTTCTCGATGCCATGATCGAGTTGGCGGAGGCCGGCATGACGATGCTGGTTGTCACGCATGAAATGGCGTTCGCGCGCGCGGTCGCCGACCGGGTTATCTTCATGGACGGCGGCGAAATCGTGGAGCAGGGCCCGCCGTCGGAGTTTTTCAATGCTCCAAGACACGAGCGCACGCGCAGTTTTCTCAAGCAGATCTTGAACCATTGAAAGCACCTGACATGATCGCATGGCGCGCAAGGGCTGCATCTATCCTCGCGCTTTTTGGCGCACTGACGACGGCACTGCAAGCGGCGCACGCTGCCGCGCCCCAGAAAACCCTCGATCTCGTCCGCGCCCGCGGACAGTTGAATTGCGGCGTCAACACCGGGCTCGCCGGCTTTTCGCAACCCAACGATAAAGGCGACTGGCAGGGGCTTGACGTCGATGTCTGCCGCGCCATCGCAGCGGCGATATTCAAGGATGCGAGCAAGGTAAAATTTGTGCCGTTGACCGCCAAGGAGCGCTTCACGGCGCTGCAATCGGGCGAAGTCGACCTACTGTCGCGCAACACAACTTGGACGATGAGCCGCGACACGACGCTGGGCTTGAGTTTCGCGGGCGTCACCTATTACGATGGTCAAAGTTTTCTCGCCAAGGCTTCGCTTGGCGTCGCCCAAGTCAAAGATCTGGCCGGCGCCAGCATCTGTGTCCAGACCGGCACGACAAACGAGCTGAACCTCGCGGATTTTTTCAGGTCGAGCGGGCTTACCTATTATCCGGTGGTGTTTGAAAAAAACGATGAAGCCGTCGCCGCCTACAACACCGGCCGCTGTGACGCCTACACAGCTGACAAAGCCGGCCTTTCCGCTGAGCGCTTGAAACTTGGCCGCAACGACGAGCACGTTATTTTTGCCGATGTCATTTCCAAGGAGCCGCTGGGTCCAGCCGTGCGGCAGGGGGATGCGGCGTGGCTCAATGTGGTGCGCTGGTGCCTGAACGCCATGCTCAATGCCGAAGAGATGGGCGTCACGCAGGCCAACGTCAACGAGATGCTGTCGTCGCCGCGGCCCGATATCAAGCGTCTGCTCGGCCGTGAAGGCTCGTTTGGAAAAGGCATTGGCGTCGATGATGATTGGGCCCTTCAAATCGTCAGCCAGGTCGGCAACTACGGCGAAAGCTTCGAGCGCAATTTAGGCAAGGGCTCGCGGCTCGGGATTGAGCGCGGTTTAAATGCCTTGTGGAAGGACGGCGGCCTGCATTACGCCGCGCCTATCCGCTGATGCTGACCGGAAAGCGCGCGAGCCCAATGCTAGACCGTCTCTACGATGCAAAATTTCGCGGCCTCGTGTTGCAGGCTCTGTTGCTGGCCGGCTTGCTGGCGCTGTTCTACATCATCGCGTCCAACACGGCGGCTAATCTCGCGCGC
>JANNUW010000667.1:0-3299 GCA_031414095.1 Hyphomicrobium sp.
CGCCGCTTGGAAACTCCTAATCCATTGGCTATACTACCCCTTGGGACGGGGACGGGATATCTGTCTGTGCTGGCTGACAGCTAGCCGAATTGCCGGGTTGACGCGTGGGCCGTGGTCTGTTTCAGGCTGGTCGAGCGATCCCGGGCAAGAGGCGGGCGGGCTGCGCGCGAGCGTTCGACAGGTTTCTTTAGTGGTGGGAGAGTGACGGACGATGAGATGTAATCCGTGGCGTTGGATGTGGGGCTTGATCCCGGTTGCAATGCTGACTGGTGGTGCTTTTCTAACTGAGCGCGCGGGTATTGAAGAAGACCTGACACTGCGCACCACTCAGGCTTTCGACCGCCAGGGCTTGTCGTGGGCGCAAGCCGCCTTCGAAGGCCGCGACGCCATCCTGACGGGTAAAGCATCCGAAGACGGCGAACCGCAAAAGGCGGTCGACGCACTGCGCCGGGTGTGGGGTGTCCGTGTTTCCAAATCACGCACCGATCTTATTACCAAGGTCGACGCCTACAATTGGAGCGCCGCGGTCGACGGCCGGGCGATCAAGCTCAGCGGCTTCGTGCCCAGCGAAAGCACGCGGCGCGATATCATCGGCGTCGTCAAAGCCAATTTTCCCAAAGCATCGATCGACGACCAGATGACGCTGGCGCGCGGCGCGCCCAAACGCGACGTCTGGCTCGGAGGCATCGGCTTTGGATTGAAACAACTGGCCGGTCTGAAGCGCGGCTCGGTCACGCTCGACGGCACGGCGCTTTCGCTGACCGGAGAAGCCGCCGACGGCGCCAGTTACAAGGCCATCCGCGCCGCCGTACCCGCGCAATTGCCCAAGGCATGGACCTTGGGCTCGGCTAAGATCACGCCGGCGTCGGTCAGTCCGTTCACTTGGTTGGCGAAATACGAGGGCCGCCAGCTGGTCCTGTCGGGCTATGTGCCCGACGAAAAAACCCGCGACGACCTATTTGCCCACGCCAAGGCGACATTCCCCAAGATCGCACTCGTCGACCGGCTCGAAATTGCCGGCGGTGCGCCCGACGGCTGGCTCGGCACCGCCAAGGCCGGCCTCGATCAGCTCTATCAGCTGAAAGACGGCAGTGCCGAAATGCGCGGCAAGGAAATCCGCCTGTCAGGCAACGCCGAAGACGAAGACACCGCTGGCGCCGTGCGCCTTGCCATCAAGGCGGCCGCTGTAAACGGCTATAAGGTGTCGGACAATATCAAAGCGCCCAAACCGCAAATCCCGACCGCGAGCCCATTCGTGACCACGATTGGCGTCGACGACAGCACTGTCGAGCTGACTGGCAATGTGCCCTCTGAAGCCGGGCGCGCAGCACTTCTCGCTGCCGTCCGCGCGCGCTTCACCGGCCGCACGATCAACGACCGCCTCAGCGTCGCGCTGGGCGGCCCGCCGGGTTGGGAAAGCTGCTCACTGGCGGGCGTTGCCGGGCTCGGCCTCTTGGATTTCGGGCAGGCGCAACTGACGGACGGCAAACTGCTTCTGACCGGGGCGACCGGCAGCACCCAGGCGGCTTTGGCCGTACCTGGCGATTTGCGCAGCGTTGCGGGCGCGGCGTGTCAAGCCGATGCGCGCATCGACGTCACCAAAGTGCCGTCCAACCACTTCTGGTGGTCGGCCGAACGTACAGGCAATGGCACCATCACGATCGATGGCGATGCGCCCGATGCCTCGTCGCGTGCGGGCAACACGCAACTTGCCGGTCAGCTGTTTGCTGGCGAGCGTATTGACGACCGCATGACCGTTGTCTCGAAGCGCTCCGACACGTGGGCCCCCGTGACTTCGGCGGCGTTAAAAATGCTCTCGAGTTTAGAGCGTGGCACCGTAAGTGTGTTCGGCGACGACGTCTCTGTGCGCGGTGTCGCCGCCTCCGAGCAGATCGCCAGCAACGTGCGGTCGCAATTGACGAGCGCGTTGCCTAAGGGCTTCCGCGGGCGCGACGAGATGAAGGTGCGCGATGACAGCCAGCAACGTGCCGCAGCGGAAGCCGAAGCCCGCCGCCTCGCTCTTGCCGCAGAGGCACAGCGCAAAGCCGACGCTGCCAAAGCCGCACGCTCGGCAGCGCTCGCGGCCGAGGCCGAAGCCCAGCATCAGCGTGCGATTGCCGACAGCGTTGCCAAGGAGCGTGCTCAGAAAGTTGCAGCGGCCAAGACCTGTCAGGACCAGTTGACCGCGACGGCCGCCGGCAGCGGCATCACCTTTGATCGCGCCAAGGCCACACTTTCGAAAGTCAGCACGCCAACTCTCGACAAGCTGGCTCAGATTGCAAATGGCTGTCCGGCGACCCGCATCGAAATCTCAGGCCACACCGATAGCGAAGGCATTCCAGAGCGTAATAACCCGCTCTCTGAGCGCCGTGCGCAGGCGGTCATGGCTTATCTCACAAACGCCGGCGTCGACGCACAGCGCTTGACGGCGGCTGGATACGGTGCCGGCAGGCCCGTCGCTCCCAACGACACCGCCGAAGGGCGTGCCAAGAACAGGCGCATCGAATTTGCGGTGGTGCCAAACTGATCGATGCCGATAGAGGGCGCGCGGCGTACGCCATGAGCACCACGCGCGCGCCCGCCTTAGCCTAAAGTTTGAGCGTAAAGGATCACGCGATGTCTTATCTACTTATGCGGCTCTTCTGGTATGTGCTGGCGTCATTCGCAACCGGACTGATTGTCGGTTGGATCTCGTGCGGTAAGACCGAAGACTGAACACGATCGCCGGATCGGAGCTCGGCGGACTATCAGCTCGGCCGCGAAATTTGCGTTGATGGAGTGAGTTGCGAATGTTGATGTTGTTGTTGCAAACGTTTCTGATCCTGCTCGCGGCGTTCCTCGCCGGAGCGTCGCTGGCTTGCCTCCTCAAGCGCGTCATTCTCGGCGATCCCGTCGCTGAAACCGTACCCGCTGGCGTCACCGTGGCACCGCCTAAACCCGCGACCGTTCCAGTCGCCGTGGCTCCGGCCGCGCCCGCGCCGGTTCTGGCCAGCACCAATGTCGACCGCTTCGGCCGCGCCTTGAGTGGATCGCCACTTCCTGCATCGGCAGGTCAAAGCGCTGCCAGTAACCAAGCGCCCGTCGTCGAAGTCCAGCCGACTGCGCCGCGCCCCGCCCCGCCGGCACCAGCGGCTCCACCGCCCGCCCCTCCCCGTCCCGCGGCCGTGTTGACTCCGGCGGCACCAAGCGCAACCGTCGTCACCGCGTCGCACGCTGCGCAAGTCGCGGCAGCGGCCGCCGCAGCAGCCGCGCTTGCCGCCAGCAGCCGCGCGAGCGCCGCGGCACAGCCCGCCGCTGGT
>JANNUW010000668.1:0-25653 GCA_031414095.1 Hyphomicrobium sp.
CATTGCTCGCGGGATACGCACTTGCCCAGGGCCTCGCGCTGATGGTTGCTATGCGCCGGCTAGACTTCGGTTGGCATCCGTTCGCCGCGTCCCGTGGTGTTATGCGCGGGGCGGTGACATATGGTCTGCCTCTGCTCGTTGGCGGCGCCATCGTATGGCTCGCAAACAACGGCTTGCGTTTCATCGTTGAAGCCGTGCGCGGGGCCCAGGACGTCGGTCTCGTGACCGTCGGTTGGGGGCTCGGATTGCGCGCTGCCGCCTTTGCCGCGATGATGGTTGCCGTCGCAGGATTTCCCCTCGCCGTGCGAAAAGCGCGCGAGGAAGGCATCGATGCCGGTCATGATCAACTCGTGCGCAACGGCGTGCTGCTGCTCGCAACGCTGGCGCCCGCGACCGTCGGTCTGTGGTCTATCTCAGTGCCGCTGATCGACCTGACGGTGGCGCCGACCTACCAGGACATCACCAAAGACGTGCTGCCGTGGGCTCTCGTGTGCGGTGGCCTGCGAAACGTGCGCCAGCACTTTGCTCAGCACATTTTTTTATTGCACGAAAAGCCAAACATTCCCGTGATGAACGACATCGTCGATGCCAGCGCCACGATATGCGGCGTGGCGCTCGGGCTTTGGCTCGGCGGCCTGAAGGGCGCGGTTGCGGGCGCCGCGATCGGTGCCGGCATCGGCCTTGCGACAACGTTGCTATGGGGCTGGCGCAGTTACAAATTCGCTTTGCCGGTCGAGGACCTGGTTAAAGTGGGCATCGCCACGCTCGCCATGTGGACGGCCGTGCACAGCTTCGAGCCCGCGGCCCGCCCGGTCTCGTTATTGATCGCGGTCGCGCTGGGCGGCATCGTTTATGCAGTGGCGTTGGCGCTGCTGTACCCAGCCTTGAGCCGCCGCGCCGTTGCGGGGATGAACTCGAAGTTTCAACGCGCCACTTAAATGAAGATAATCACGAACCGATGCCAGATTTAATGCAAGACAGTGAGCCAAGGCCCATGTCCCATCGCCTTTGCGTCGTCCACTCGTTCGATCCGCGTGGCGCCAAGGTCGGCGGCCTCGAGACGTTCATCCGGGATATGCTGGCCTTTGTGCCCGGCGATTTCTCGTTTCTGATGATCGGTGTCGACGCCATCGGTGATCAAACGCTGGGACAGGTTTCCAAGCAAACGTTCCGCGGCAAGAGTTACGACTTTTTGCCCGTCCTGCATTTTCCCGACGATAAGGCGCGCGAAGCCGCCAAAAGCATCGGCGACAGTATCAACTTCCAGTTCATGAAGGGGCTTATCAAGTACTTGCCCGCGGTCCGCCGCACACTCAAAGAAACTCCGACGAGCGTCGACCTTCAGCGCGTGGAGTTTGCGACCCTGATGCGCGGCCTCGGCATTCCCTTCGTGCAAATGCTGCACGGCGAAGGAGCGCCGAAGCTCAAAATGGATAGTCTGTTGCAGAGCTACCGTTATGTGCACAACATCAATGAAAAGCTTGCTGTCATGGCATGCGACAAGTTCCTGTGCGTGAATCCCATCATCACCGAACGCATCCGCGCCACCTATCCGAGGTCTGCGCACAAGATCGATACGCTCTCGACGTGGGTCGATACCAAGACGTTCGCGCCGACGCCCTATGCGAATGACGGCTCGTTCCGCTTGGCCTTTGCCGGCCGGCTCGATCTGTTCAAGGTGCCGTCACTGATGTTCAAGACGGTGCAGCGGCTGCGTGAGAAAATCGGCAGCGGCGTCGAGTTTCATTACATGGGCACCAGCGATCCGCATCGTTTCGCCGAGTTCAAGGCGATCGAGGATATTTCGACGCTGCACGGCTTCAAGAGCGCCGAGGGTGTGGCGCAAGTGCTATCGCATGTCCACGCTGGCATTCTCACGTCAGAGTTCGAAGGCATGCCGTTCTCGGTGCTGGAATCGCTCGGCAGCGGGCGGCCCGTATGCGCCATTCACCTGCCGCAGCTCGAAAGCGTTATTCGCGAAGGATTGAGCGGAAGCCTCGTGGCGCGCTCAGACAGCGAAGATGATATGGCCGATCGCTTGGCCGATGCTTTTGCCAGCGTGCGCGCCAAGATTATGTCGGGTGCGATCACGCCCGACGGTGTGGCGAGCGCCATCAGTGATTTTACGCCGCAAAAGCAATTGGCCAAGTGCTATGAGAACCACCGGCAGATCCAGCGCGCGCGTTTTGGTTCTGCACGCCCCGGCCAGACGGCCGCGCTGAAGTTCAGCAAATAAAGTTGCCAAGACGGACGGGCACCAGAAGCATCCCGGAAGTCACCGGATGGGCATGGCTTCGAGCGCTTGCGCGACGGCATACCACGACGGTTTGCGCTTGAAGCTGGCATCGTAAATCAGCGGCCGCGGTTGGCGGGGAGCGTTCGGATTTTTGGCAGCGTGGTCGTAGAACATCCAGCTCGTGTGGTCGGCCATCTGCCAAAGCGTCAGGGTTTTAACCGCTTTGATGGGCAGTACGGCAGCCAGGAAGCGGGCGTAGACGCCGGCCACTTCCGCGTCGCGCTGCTTGACGTCGTCGGGAAAGGCGCGGTCATTGACGTCGAGTTCTGTGATGGCGATTTCAAAACCGAGGCCGGCGATTTCGTTGACGAACGACGCGAACCGCGGAAAATCGTAGGGGCGCGCAGAGTCGATATGGCACTGCAAGCCTACCGCGTCGATGGGTGCGCCGCTGTCGCGCAGCCGCTTCAATAGCGCGAGCAGTGCAGCGCGGAACGTCTCGCCATTCTCGTCGTCGCTCTCCGTTTGCGCCTCGTTGAGCACCAGGTGGGCGCCGGGCGCAACACGGCGTGCGACGCGAAAACTGCGCGCGATATAGTCTTCGCCGAGTGCTGAATAGAACGCGCCTTTGCGCAGATTTCCGGGAAGCCGGTCCCATGGTGCAATCGGCTCGTTGACGATATCCCACGATGCCACACGGCCGCCGTAGCGGGTCATGACTGATTCGATGTGCGTTTCGAGCAGGCGCTCGACCTCGCCGGCTTCGAGACGCGAAATCCAATCGGGCAGGAAGTCATTCCAGATCAGCGTATGTCCGCGCACCTTCTTGCGGGCCCCGGCTGCGAACGCGAAGAATTTTTTGGCAGGTGCAAAGTCGAGGGTGCCGGCATCGGGGCGCAAGATCGGCATCTTCAATTCGAGTTCGGTCGTCAACACGGCGCAGTCTTGTTGATAGATGGCACCATATTGAAGGCCATACTCACGATCGAGTTCGTGGCCCGCAAACGAGGCGCCAAACAAAAGCCCCTTGGCGCCCGCGAGCGTGTGGAGTGCGGGCTTGGGCGCTTGCTCACGAACGACTCCGGTTAAGGCGGCTCCCATAGACGAGCCGTTGATAGCACTGCCGGCGGCAGCCAGTGCGCCCGCGGTCAAGGCTCCACGCCGGGTCCATAACGTGCGTGCGCTCATGTTCGCAGCTTGGGAGCGCTGGCCGGCCGGTCTTCGACCGTAGCGGTTCGTGCGCCGCAATAGTCATCGGCAAACATTTGCTGCGCCCGTTCCGCGTCGTGGGCGGCAAACGTGTTCCAGCGCGCGATGTTGGCCGTTGCCGACTGAGCTGCACGGGTTCGCCATCCAGGCGCGGCGACGAGCGCCAAAATCCTGGTGGCCGCATCAAGGGCATTGGCCGGATCGATGAATGTCGCAGACGTCGAAAGGACTTCGCGGAACACGGCCTGATCTGGCGCTAAAACCGGCAGGCCGGCGTATTGGACTTCCAGCAACGGCAGGCCAAGGCCCTCGTCGTGCGACGTGCACAAATAAAGGTCGGCGTCCTCGATGATCCGCTTGGCTTCGTCCGCTGCGAGAAATCCATGCACGATGACGTTTGGAAAAAGGGCCAGGTGTTCGCCATCGGATCCCCAGCCGGCGCGCCCCACGATATGCAGATCGGCGCCGCCCTCATGAATGAGATTGAGCTCGGCGACGATCGTCGCCGCCGCCATGTAATTCTTGCGCGGTTCGACCGTTCCGACCGACACGACGCGAAGGCGCGGCGAGTTCTCGTCGCGGGCCGCTTGGGTTACTGGCGATAATTGAAAAACGTTGCGAACGGCTGGCCGGTAGAGAGTGATCGTGGCATCGGCCCGCACGAAAGGCGCCAATTCCGCGCGCGTCTTTTCAGAGTTGACAAGGAAGGTCTTGAGGCGCGAGACGGCCACGCGAAACGGCCACGCCATATACAGTTTGGCTTTGCGGCTGAGATCGGCGCGGCGCGTTAAAAGGAACAGGTCGTGCACGTAAAGAAATGTTCGCCCGGCTGCGAAGGCAAACAGAGGCGAGGGCGGAAAACCTGGAAATACAAATTTGGCAGACGGGTTGAATAGGGCCAGCAAGGGCAACAGCAGTTGTTGCTTGACCACCATCGAGAAAAGGCCGTGAGCCCGCACCGGCTTGACGATCGCTCCGGCGAAGTCCTGCTTCTCAAACAGCTCGATGGCGATACGCTCGAGTCCCGTCACATGACGGCCCAAATGCGTCAGATCGAGATAGACTTTTTGAACGGTGGCTTTAGAAGCGGGTGAGGCGGTCATGGTGTCCACTCAATGCGGAGAACTCGCCCCCCGGCGTCGCCATGGAGGTAAGCGCAGCCTGCCCGGCCAACACGTCCGTAATCAAGGCCTCATAGGCCGGCACGCGCGCCTCGAAAGAAAACTGATCGGCACGTTTGCGGCGCGGTTGCGGATTGCCCGGCTCGTCGAGGGCGATAGTAATCGCCTGCGCCAGCCCCGCGACATCGCCGATCGGCACGATCTGGCCCTGTTCGCGGGTTTTGATAATTTCCGTTGGCCCCACGCATGCCGTCGCCACCACAGGCAGGCCGTATGCTAGACCTTCGACGATCGTATTGCCGAACAATTCCGACGTCGATGACGAGACGAGGCACTTGGCGCGCTGATAGTGCAGCCAGGGCTCAGCGCTATAGCCGGGCATCGAAACGGCGGCTTCGAGACCCAAACGGGCAACTTCGGATTCGAGATTTTTGCGTTCGGGTCCCTTACCCAGGATGACCAGCCGTGCGCCGTCACGTTTCATCAACGCGAACGCGCGCAGCAGCGTCACGAAATCCTTTTCCGGCGACAGGCGGCCGGCGGCCAACACGACGTCGGGCCGCGAGGCCAGCGCCGCACGGGTTGGGACGGGGGCCGCATTGGGAAAATAGACCGGATTGAGAAGGACCGATGTGCGCCGGGCATCGGCATGCCACTTGGCGACGAGTTCGGCCCCCAAGCCTTCAGAGACGGCAACGGTGCGGCCGGCCCGACGGCTCAACAGCGGCAACCCCAGATAACTGAGGTAGGCCAGCAAACCGGAACTGGGCTCGACAGATCCATGAAAGGTCAGGATCGATTGCGTCGAGACGTTCGCCAAAGTAAGCGCCGTCATGAGCTTGATGTTCGAACCGCCGACAGCCGATAGCGCGACGTCAGGGCGTTGCGCGCGCAGGAGCTTGGCCAAGCGCAAGGTCGCGAGCGCGTGATTGCGGCCAAGCACGGTGAGCGGAATCGAGGGGTCGAGGTTGGCGGCATTGTCGACCGCGTTGAAGTCGACCGCGAAGGACACGTCGTAGCCACGCTGCTTGAGAGCCGAGGCAAGACACGACCACAGCCGTTCCGCCCCGCCATCGACGAGACCGTGTGTGTAAAAAAGAAGTTTCGGTAAGGCCATGTCATCCTGCGGGACGGGCGGCGGGGACGTTATGTCTCGTTAATGCGTTCGATATCGTAGGGTGCCAGCAATGGCCGGCGCGCGCAACGTCAGTCGGCGGGCGTTTGCACGCGCGGCCGGCGCAGTGCGGGGCTGAAGAGTACGATATCGGCTAGAAGGACTGCGCACGACAAGTAGCGCCAAGTGAGGCGGCGTGGATTGCTGGCCAAACGCCAAACCCATTCCAGGCCGTATTTCTGCATGACCAGAGGCGCGCGCGACTGTTCGCCGGCGACGAAGTCGAGCGCGGCACCGATACAGACGAAACCGGCTTTAACTCCTCGTGCGACCGCAC
Organism: Hyphomicrobium sp.; assembly: GCA_031414095.1. GTDB lineage: Bacteria > Pseudomonadota > Alphaproteobacteria > Rhizobiales > Hyphomicrobiaceae > JANNFX01. The sequence goes on from JANNUW010000668.1 coordinate 6,018, forward strand.
GGGCTGCAAATATTTCCTGCTTGGGCGCGCCGAGCGCGACGAAGCAAAGTTTTGCGCCCGATGCCGCGATCACGTCTATTGCGGCGTCGGCCTCAGGACCTTGTGGATCAAAACCCATGGCGGGTGCAGCGCTTCCGGCAATGTCGAGTTTCCCAGCGCAGCGCTCGACGAGATCGGTCGCCGATTGCGCGATGACATCGGCGCGTGTGCCAAACAGATACACGGGCAACCCTTGCTCGGCGGCGGCGCGCGCCAAAGGCACGAGCAGATCGGCGCCGGTGGTGCGGTCCATCAGCGGGTACTCGCGCCTCGCTAGCCAGGCGACGGGCGCGCCATCGGCCGTGACGTAACGCGCCAGCATGTAGGCCTTGCGGAATTCCGCGCTTGACCGCAACTTGACGAGGTGATCGAGATTGAGCGTGACGGCGGCGAAACTCTCGCCGCGCGCGGCTGCTGCGGTCATTTTTTCAATGGCTTCTTTTTGGCTCGCGATATTGACCGGCCAGCCATCGACGGCCGCCAACGGATTCTCGGTCGCGGACGTCAGAGTCAGTTCTGCGGGCAGAACATCGGATAGCATTGGTTCACACCCTGTTGCGGCCGGTACTCGTTTCGGGCTGGGGTCAAAGGCTGGTTCAAAAACCATGGCGCTATAGGGCATTGTGTGTCCAAACTGTGCGTGCTGGCGTTGGGTATGGGGCATGGCCTACGCCTCGTTCAAAGGTTTTAATTGTCGCGTTCGGGTCTTGTGTCACCATCGGCAAGTCCTGATCAGCAAGTCCTGTGCCGCCGGCTGCGATCGTGTCGTCAAACACGATTGAGAACGACGCCGGCCAGCCGGTCTTGTGCGTTCTCCAAGACATCGGCCAGCGATCGCAAGTCGTCGCGTCGGGTGTCGCCGGCGCGGGCCACGAGAATGATCCGGTCGGTCGCGGGCAGCAGGCTCAGGGCCGATTCATCGTCTAACAGAGGCCCCCCGTCGATGACCACGAGGTCGTAGTCGAGAGACAGCGCTGTGATTCCTGCCGCGAGCCGGCGGCGCTGTTCGGCTTTCAGTTGGCGCAAATCGGCGAGCGCGATGGGCAGGAACGACAAGCCGGAGTTGCTGTCCTGCGAGGTGATCCGCTTCAAGTGCTCCTTGCGATCGAGCACGATGGCCTCATCTTGCCGGATTGACTTGGCGAAAATCTGCGACAGAGCGGCATCGGTCGACGAGGCATCGACCAGTAGCACGCGATCACCGCTCAGCGCCGCCGCATAGCCGAGCGCCAGGGCGGTCGCCGAAGCACCAGCACCGCGATTGGCGCCGCCGACGAGCAACGAAAGCGGGTCGCCCTCGGGAATGTCGGCTTTCAGCTTTGCGAGTAGGCGCAGAACCGCCTGCCGGTAACGCGGCTCATAGCTGCCTTGCGTGTCGCCGATCGCGATAAGCAGATCGCTGAACCCGGCCGCTTGAATGTGGTTGTTCGCTCCCCCTGCGCCCATGCGCGTGCGCAGGCGCGTCATTAATGAACGCCCGGCGATGTCAGGCAGCTCGGCAATGGTCGCAAGCCCCGTCGCGCGGCTGATATGGGCGCTTGTTCTAATGGCGCCGTCGAAGTGATCTGCAGACAGCGCCCGGGCGACGCCAAGACCCAAACCCGCAAGCATCGCCAGCGAAACGATGAGCGCTTTGCCCGGTTTGCTCGGGCGCGTTGGCGTGGAGGCCGTCGTTATGATGCGTGCTTCGGGCGTCGACGTATTCATCTGCTCGAGCGTTTCTTTGGCGCGCGCAAGAAATGCGCGCTGCAGTTCGCGGCTGGCGTCTGCCTCGCGCTCAATCTCGCGCAGCGCTATCTGTGCCGTATTGGTGCGCGAAACGTCTTCTTTCGCGGCATCTATAACGCGTTCGAGCTCCTTCTGCCGGGCGCTGGCGACCTCCCACTCGCCCTTGGACCCCTGCGACACGCGCGCAAGCTCCGCCGCAATTTGAGATTTCAGCTCCGATAACTGCGAGCGCACTTCAATCAGTACGGGATGACGCGGCTGAAGCTGCGAATTCAACGCGGCCTCCCGCCTTGCCACTTGGCTGACCTGTTCACGCAACTTCTGAATCAACGGCGACTTCATGGCTTCAGGCAGCGCTTCAATGGAAATCTTGCCCTTTGAGGCAGAAGCCGTTTGATCGAAGCGCGCCTTTGCCTCAGCTGCGACGGCCCGCGCGCTGGCGAGCTCAGCACTTAATTTGCCGAGCTGTTGTTCATTAACCACCCCGCCTTCTGAACTCAGAATACGATTGGCTTTCTTGAATTCGTCCATGCGCGTTTCAGCCACGCGAACCTGTTGGGTCAGTTCGCCCAAGCGTGCATCAATCAGCTTGTTGGCCCGTTTGGCCTCGTCGGTTTTAGCATCGGTCTGGTCAGCCAAATATGCGTCTGCAATAGCATTTGCGGCCTTCGCCGCTTTTATTGGCGACGACGAAGACACTTCAATATCAACAATATACGTCTTTTGGGCCCGCTTGACTATGGTGCTTTTCTCTAATTCTTCAACGGCCGCGCGTTCGGGATCCACTGCCGGCCGCGGGCCGCGAAGCAGTACTTTAAAACCCTCCAGCACTCCGGTCGCGGCAGCTTTGGGCCGGAAATCGGTTTCGGGGTCGGCCGCCAGTGATTTGACGGCGCGGCTCAATACCGCATCCGAAGTAATAATCGGCACCTGACTTTCTACCAGCACCGTATCGCTGCCGACCCCGCCCTGTACAACGTCATCTGAAACAATTTTACGCGATCGCGGATCGATCAAGACCGTTGCGGTTGCGGAGTAAATGGGAGTTGCAATAGCGAGATAAATGAGTGCTAACGCCAAAGCACTCAGCGTTGCGGCTGCGATGGATTTCCAGTTGCGCGACAAAATCGCAGCCAGGCCGCCCAAATCCGATTGCGCGCTTGCGCCATCTTTTTGGACTAAGGTCGCAGGACTTTGGTCCATATGCGGTGCTGTTTGCACAACTGTTTGTTCCAGAATATTATGTCGTGGAAGGGTTAGTCGCATTGCGGTCACGCTCAAAATAACCTCTATCCCCGTCAAAGATACATTGTTGGCCGCCAGATCGAAGTTGGCCAAGGAGTTGATTGCAAAAGACGTGCCCGCGACCCATTCCAATTCACGTAAATTTGAAAACAGGCAATTAGATGAAAGGGCTGTTTTTTATTTTCTGCCCTATATTAACCAAGCGTGTACGTTGGTTTCCGTCCGGCCTCAGACGAACTATAATCTGGAACAGAAATTGCCCAAAGCGATGCATCGAGCGCGCGTTGAATTGGTTGTGATCTCTAGGGGTGATGTGCAGTGAGTAACGTTCTGGACAACGGCGTCGAGCGTGCAAGCTTCGATCCGATGAGGCTCGTACTCGGCGGTTTGATGTTTTCGGTTTTGGTGGTGACAGTCGAGTCGGTCGTCATCGTGTGCGCGTCCCTTGTGACAGGCGTCGCATATCACGCATGGGTCTACGGCACGCTTGGCCAGATCTCGCAGCATCTGTCGGTTGGATGCATCACGGCGCTGTTATACACGCTGCCGTTTTTACTGCGTGATGACTACCGCGTTCACAAACTTCTGGAAGAGCCGCGCAGCGTTGGCCGCGTTTTTCTGGTTTGGAATTACGTTTTCTTTTGTTTGGCGCTGATCGGTTTCGTGACGAAGACGACCGAAGGCTTTTCACGCGGCAGCTTGGTTCTGTTTTACGGCTTCGGCCTCGCTGCAATCATCGCTCTGGGCTCGCTGACGCGTCACGGATTGCGGGCGCTGCTATTGGCCGAGCGGATCGAGCGGCGGCGTGTCATGATTGTCGGCTCAGACCAAGAAATTCAGCGCATCAAGAGCGAATCCGGCGTAGTCAATGGCGACATTCGCATTGCCGCGACCGCCGCCTTGCCGACTCTCGACGCCGCTTCTGCATCAAGTGTGCGGGACGGCTATTTCGACATGTTGAAAGCAGCCGTTGCCAGTGCCCGCGCCCTGCACATCGATGACGTCGTAATTTTCACGGACTGGTCACGAGCGAGCGAAATACGCGCCATTGTCAGTGCTTTCCAGGAGCTGCCCGTCGGCATACATGTCGGCGCCTCGAACGTCATTGGCCCATTTACCGATGCCCGGATTTCGCGTTTTGCATCGATGCCAGCCGTATCGTTGACGGCACCACCACTGGGACTGATGCAGATGTTCATCAAGCGTGCGCTTGATATCACTGCAGCCAGCATCGCACTCGTGCTGCTGTCGCCCGTGTTCCTTATCGTGGCAGTGTGTATCAAAACGACCAGCGAGGGACCTGTTTTCTTCCGTCAACGGCGCCGCGGCTACAACCACCGGCAGTTCCTGATCTGGAAATTCCGCACCATGACCACCATGGATGACGGCGACCGGATCGAGCAGGCGCGCAAGGACGACGTGCGCGTGACCTGGATCGGGCGTATTTTACGTCGCACTAGCATCGACGAACTGCCGCAATTATTTAACGTGCTGTCTGGAGAAATGTCGCTCGTCGGGCCGCGGCCCCATGCTGTCGCCCACGACATGCTGTTTGAACAACGCATCGCGGCCTATGCGCGCCGGCTCAATGTCCGGCCAGGTATTACGGGGTGGGCGCAGGTCAATGGGTGCCGCGGGGCGACGGCGACCGATGACGACATGCGGCGGCGCGTCGATCATGACCTTTATTACATCGACAACTGGTCCATCGCGCTCGATCTCTACATCATCGCCATGACGGTGCTGTCACCCAAGACTTTCCGCAACGCCCACTGAGCGCCTTTCGATCAGCTTTCGCGGAAGGCGCCGAACATGGCGTCTTCTAGGGGCTTCAGAATGTAGCTCAGCATCGACCGGTCCCCGGTCTCGATGTAAACTTCCGCCGGCATCCCGGGCAGCAGCTCGTGGCCTTTACCGATGCGCGCGATCTCCCCGGCGGGCACTTCGATCTGCGCCGTGAAGAATGTCTTGCCTTGCTGGTCGGTGATCTGTGCCGGCGACACTTTGATGACTATCCCCTCGAGCCGCGGCGTCGATTTGGCGTTGAAGGCGGGGAACCGCACCATAGCGCGCTGACCTTCGTGCACCTTGTCGATGGCGACCGGCTGGAGTTGCGCATCGACGATGAGCTTTTCGCCTTCGGGAATGATTTGCAGAATCGTACCGCCCGGAGACACGACGCCCCCTTCGGTATGAAAAGCAAGCGCATGCACCCGTCCCGAATGTGGAGACTTGACGAGGGCGCGCCCCACTTTATCGGCCAACGCGCGCTGCGTTTCGCTTTGCTCGGCAAGCGACGATTGAACCTTGCGCAGCTCTTCTGAAACTTCGCTCAAATGTTCTTTGCTCGCTTGCGCGACCTTGAGAGAGGTTTCGGAAAGTGCGCTGTCGATTTTGTACCGTTCAGCGGCGAGGCGGCCGATTTCGCCCTCAAAGCGCGCGCTCTCACGCTGCAATGTGGTGACGCGCTGCTGATTGACGTACCCGCGCTCCAGCAGGGGCGCGACGCTCGCGAGTTCGGTGGCAGCGATGGCGCCTTGGCGCGTGGCCGCCTTCGACTGTGCCTCATTGCCGGCGATCTCGCCCTTCATCTGCTGCAGACGCTGCGTCAGGACGGCGATCTGACCCAGATGGCTGGTGCGCCGCGCCTTAAACAGCGCTTGCTGCGAGGCAATTATTTTCCCGATGGGGGGATCATTGACGTCGAGGTTTGCGGGAATAGCAAAACTCTCCGCATCCGTAATCTCGGCTTCGAGTCGCGCTTCCTGGATGATCAACTCGTGAACCCGGCCTTCGACAACCGTTAGATTGGCCCGAGCTTGCGTCGGGTCCATTTCGATCAGTGTTTGACCTTTGGTGACGCGCTCGCCGTTCTTGACGAGGATTTTGGAGACGATACCGCCGTCGAGGTGCTGCACGGTCTGATAGTTGCCTTCGACGCCCACGCTTCCGCTGGCGACAACAGCGCCCGAGATCGACACCGCGGCCATAAAAACCAAACTGCCGCCGAGCAGCAGGAATACGGTGCGATTGCCAAAGCGCACCCATATCTCGGTCGACGTCCAGTCATCACTGCGCGCTCTGGTGAGGCTTTTAAATGACGCCCTTAGTGCCGCGTTCATGTCGATGCGCCTCTGGTTTTAACCGGTGCCGGCGCTGAGGCAGTTGGCGTCTCAGCGCCGGGCTGGAACAGTTTCATGACTTCGCGGCGGGGCCCAAAGGCACGCTGTGCGCCGCGTTCGAGGTAGAGGAGAAGGTCGGCTTTTCCGATCGCCTGCACCCGGTGCGAGACGAGGATCACCGCTTGCCCGCGTGCCCGCATGCCGTCGATCGCCGAGGCGAGTGCTTCATCGCCGTCGCGGTCGAGATTGGAATTGGGCTCATCGAGCACCACGAGTGCCGGATGGCGGAAGAGCGCCCGCGACAGTGCAATGCGCTGGCGCTGACCCGACGACAGATAGGTGCCGAAGGCGCCGAGCTGCGTTTCATAGCCCTGAGGGAGCGCCATGATCAGCTCGTGCGCGTGCGCCGCGCGCGCCGCGTCGGTGACCTCGTCATCGGTGGCGTTGCGCTGGAAGCGAGCGATGTTGTCGCGCACGGAGCCGGCAAACAGCTCGACGTTTTGGGGCAGGAAACCGATATGGGCGCCCAACGCCTCGGGGTCCCACTGATCGAGTTTGGCGCCGTCGAAGCGGATCGATCCCGCGACCGGCGTCCACAGGCCGACGAGCGTGCGCGCGAGCGTCGATTTGCCCGACGCGCTAGGCCCGATGACGGCCAGCATTTGGCCGGGTTCGATTTGAAAATTGACACTGGTGATGATGAGGTTGCGCGTATCGGGCGCGGCGACCCGCAGGCCCTCGACTTCGAGCCGCCCTCTGGGCGGCGGCAGTGCGGTGCGCTGCGCAGGTTCGGGCTCGCTGCGCAACAGCCGGTCGAGTTTGGCGTAGCTCTCGCGCGCCTTCAGATAGCCCTTCCAATGGCTGATGGCCTGCTCGATGGGCGCTAAGGCGCGGCCGAAGATGATGGTTCCGGCAATGATCGAGCCGGCACTGATCTCGCCTTTGACGGCTAGCGCGGCGCCAATGGCCAGCATCAGCGACTGCAAGAACAGGCGCAGGCCCTTGGAGAATGACGACATCGAACCGAGACGGTCGGCCGCTCGCATCTGCCAACTCAAGCTCTCCCAGTTGGCTTCCTGCCAGCGATCGCGATAGGCCCCGATCATGCCCATGGCTGTCAAAGACTCGGCGTTGCGTTGCCCGGTTTCCGCAAGCTCGATACTGCGTCCCATGGCTTTACCGGCCTCGAGCAACGGCTCGCGGCTGCGCCGTTCGCTGGCCCACGTAATGGCCATCAACGACAGCGCGCCGATGACGGCTGTGAGGCCGAGTATCCAGTGAACCAAGCCGATGACACCCAGATAAATCGGTGTCCACGGCGCGTCGAAGAAGGTCAGTGGTCCCTGGCTGCCGGCGAACTGGCGAACGTTGTCGAGTTCGCGCAGGGCGGGAATCGACGCCGTCGGGTTGGACAGTGTTTTGCGCAGCGAGGCGCGGAAGATGCGATCGGAAACCCGCTGATCAATCTCGGTGCCCATGCGCACGATGATGCGGGTGCGGGCAAGTTCCAACAGCGCGATGATGCCGTACATGGCCGACGTCAGCACGGTCAGCGCGACAAGCGTTGCGAGACTTCCCGAGCTAAGAACCCGGTCGTAAACCTGCAGCATGAACAGCGGGCCGGCGAGCATCAGGATATTGATGACGAAGCTGAAGAGTCCGGCCGCCATGAACGGCCTGCGGCTAGCCAACAAAGCCGTCCAGAGTTCTCCATCGCCGGGGCGGCCCATGACAGCGGCCGATGCGGCTGGCGCGGCCTTCGCCGCAGCGGGCTGTGGTGGCAAAGGGGCGCTCGGCTTGCCTTCGAGGAACGCAGTGAGGCGGCCGCGCACGCCAGCGGGCATGTGTTGTAATGGATCGGTTGGCGAAGGATCGGCCACTGTTTCCTGCGCTGCTGGACGCTGCTGGGGTTTGGCGTCAACCGGCGCTGCGCGCGCCGGCGTTGGCACAGGCGCGCGCATTGGAGCGGGAGCGGCCTCACTTTTGGCAGCGGCGCGCATGGGTCGTGGCGGTACCGGAGTGGCAGCAACGGGCGTGGCCATAGCAGGCACGGGCGCAGCGGCAGGGGCCGAAGCGGACGCGGGAGCTGGCGCTGACACGGGCCTCTCGACTGATGCACCGGTCTCGGGTTTGGGCGTCGTCTGAAGCGGCGGAACAGCAACGGCAAGCGGAGCGGGAGCTGTTATCGCGGCCGGAGTCTGGGCCTCAATCTGAACTGCAGGTGCCGGGGCAATTGCCGGTGCGGACGCGAGGCGCTGCATCCGTGCGCGCAAACACTCCTGCGAAGACATCCTCGCAGCGGCATCATCGGGCGCGACGTCATGCGGGGGGGCGGCAGCATCTTGGGTATCGCCTAAGGCGTCGTCGGGTGCCGATGGCATGGCATCTGGCGCCAAGCTCACGACGTGTGCGCCGACCGTGTGTCCAGCTGCGATCGTGGGCGCATCCAACGCGGGTGCGTCGGAAGTCTTATCGACTGATACGGCCGTCGCCGCTGGAGCGGTGACAGGCGCAGCGGCGTTCCCCATCGGGTACACGGCTGGCGAAGCGACTGGCACGGAAACTTGCGCGACGCTGATCGAGAGCTTGGGCGGGATAGCGGCCGCAGGCACTTGAACTACAGTCGCATTTGCGTTCGCGGCGCTGTTGGGACTTGGCAATGGCGACGACGCGGGTGCCCCTTCGGGTGCAGGTAGAGGAGATACGGGCGTCAGCGTAGCCGCGCGCGCCACGGGAACTTGTGCCGCCGAAATCAGCGGCGCAGCCGCGACTGGCGCAACCGCCGCAAGAGGGGTTGCCGTTGGGACAGGTGTCGCCGCCGCAAGAGGAGCGACCGGATTGACCGGTGCCATCGGACTTGCCGCTGTTGGAATGACAGGTGTCGTCGGGGCCGCAACTGCTGGAGCAACGGGCGCAGCCGCGACAACGGGTGCGGCCGAGGCCACATCAACGGGCGGCACTTCCGCTGCTTTGACGGCCTGCGCTTTTGATGCGGAAGACTTGAGCGTCGCCGGTCTCGATATCGACGACCTCGGTGCCGGCTCTGCCGCCTGGGGCAGCGGTGACTCGCTTATTTTAGCAGCCGGCTCGGGCGCCGTAGGCTTCGTTTCGACGGCAATAGGAGTGGATTTAGCTTCTGCCGGAGCGACCGGATGAGTCTTAGTCGCCGTCGCGGCCGTGCGCGCAAACTGGTCGGACGCCTCCACGCGGTGCACGGTGATGCCGGGAGGCGGATCGCGCAGCAGTTCTTCCAAGCGCCGCATCGCTGCCGCGTTGCGCGCTTTTGAACTCTCAGATTTGTCTTCCGTCGTACGCGACACGAGTAACGGTCCAATCACGCGAACTTTCCCGAGCACAGCGCCGGGCCGGCAGATTGATCTCCACCTGTTCCCTTCAAGCTATGTCTCAGCAGAGTGACGAATTGCTTAAAAAGCGGCGCCCGAAACGGCCGCCGCCGGTTTAAAAATTATTTGATCAGCAGACTAAGTATGCTTAAATATATATTATATTATTTGCGCAACCTTATCAGCAAGTTGTCAGAGTTGCGTAACGTATGGAGTTAAGTATGCGTCAACGTCTTTTAGCGGCAGCCTTTGCTGCCCTCGCCCTGCTCGGGATAGCGAGCCAGCCCGCCCAAGCCGGCTGCCGTCACAACTGCGCGCCCCATGGATGGGGACAGGTTCGGACGGTTGAACATTACGGGTATTATCCCCGCTACCGCCACGTCTATGCGGTGCATTACGTCACCGATCCCTACGCCTATCATTACGAGCCCCGCGGTTATTATCCGTACTACAACTCGGGCTACTGGCGTCCCGCGGTTGAAATGCGCCATCGCCGCGCGCATCAATATCGCAATGTGGCCGTGCCCTATTATCAGGCCTGGGGTTACCCGGACCGCCGCTATCATCATCGTGCCTGGCACGCCTATCACCACGGCAATATCCGCCGCCATCACTGGTAAGTTTGGCTGGTTACCGACAACGATTAGAAGGCTCGCTGGCAGCTTAAATGGCCGCCGCGGGCCTTCGGCAATTCTGAGCCTAACGTGTTCATGCCATATTCATGTCGCCTATCGTTTTCTCCATGCGTGACAGTCCTTTGCCTCTCAGTGAGACGTCGGGACTGCTGACATCGGGTCCACTCCATCTGAGCGCACGAAGGGGATAGACATGCTGAAAAAAATTCTCAGTTCGCTTATGGTCATGGCCATGGCATTGGGCTTCATGGCCGCCCAGCCGACGCCGGCCGACGCGGGCAATCGCAACGGGCGCGTGGCCGCTGGAATTGCCGGCGCCATCATCGGTCTTGGCGTCCTTGGCGCCGTTGCCCATGCTAACGAACGCCGGCACGGCTTTTATTATCAGTCGGGCGGCGAATGCTATCCCGGACCAGAACGCTGCGGTTATTCGAACCGGCGCTGCCATTACAACGATTGGGGCGATTACGTTTGCCGCGGTGGTCAGTATCGTTGCTGGCGCGAAACGATCTGCGACTAGATTGAAGCTGCGAACACAAAAAAAGGGCGGTGCCACCTGCGTACACCGCCCTTTTTTATGAAATGCTCGCAGGCTCAACCGTCGCCGAAGATTTGCTTGGTCCCGAGGTTGCGGAACAGCTGCTTCAACAGCCCCTCGTCTTTGGCGCCAGGTGCTGGCGTCGTGCTCGTCATGTAGTCGAACACCTTGCCGTCTTTCATGCCATAGTTTGCGACGCGGTCGACGGCGCCCTGCGGCGTGAAATAGACCGCCATCACCTGACGGTCGACTTCGGTCGGCTTGAAGAAAGCTGCCTGCTTGGTGGTGCTCGAGATATAATAATAGACGTTGCCGCTGCCGCTGGTTGTCGTCGTGGTTGGGCTGCCGAGCGACATCTTGACTTGATCTTGACCCATGCCGGGCTGCACGGTCTGCGCGTCGCTTTCGCGAAACAGGTGGCCGTGCTTCGTCACTTGCTCGGCGCATCCGGACATGCCGATGCAAACTGCCAGAGCTAGACCGGCCGCCGCGTGGCGCGATCTGGCGGTGCCACCGGTGTCCGATGGCCGCAGTGAGTGGCGAAACGAGCTCTGACGTCGCATAGTTGCTTTAAACCTTCGTCGAATCGAGCACCGCGCAACAAATATGAGCCGGGTAACGCGCCAAAGCGCCGGATGCAACCTGACCGCGACCGCTTTGAAGGCTGATCCCCAACTTGTCCCCGAAACGCAATTGCGAGAAAATAGCGATGTTTAACTGGTGGAACAAGCGCCTATCCCGCAAAGAGACCGCATCTGATATTTATGGCGCGATCGTGTCTCGGGCCCGTCAGCCATCGTTTTTTGAGCTCTGCGGTGCCAGCGACACGCCCGAAGGCCGCTTTGAGCTCATTATCCTGAATATGGCGCTCGTCCTCGAGCGCCTGAGATTAAGTGAGGACACCGATATCGACCTGCGCCGCCGCGTTATCGAAGCCTTCGTCACGGATGTCGACGACAACATGCGAGAAATGGGTGTCGGCGACATGAGCGTGCCCCGCAAGGTCAAACGCGCAGCTGCGAGCCTCATGGAGCGGATGGAGCAATACCGCAACGCTCTTGCCGCTCAATCTGATGCCGACTTGATTGAAGCACTCGCCAGCAATATTCCTGGCCTTGCGACGAAGCCGAACGGAGCCGAACGCATGGCGCTCGTGTTACGCGCCGATGTGAGCCACTTGGAGAGCCTGTCTGATGCATCCGTGCAGAGTGGGAACCTTAGCTTTTCCGCCATTTGATACACGCAGCAACGCGACGAACGAGAGGTTGCCGTCATGATACCCGATAACGCACCGGCAAGCGCAACGCCGCTGTCATGGCACCATAGCGTGCGCAGTCTGGGAACGGGTGGCGTCAGCGTGGACCGCGAGGCGACGGCGTCTGAACTCGGCCAACTCAAAACGGCACTCGAAGTGCTGGCGGTGGAGGCCTTCCATGTGCGCTACAAGTTGGCTCCCAAAAGCGGCGGCAGTTTCAGTTTCGCCGGCGATTTCACCTGCACCCTGTCCCAGGCGTGCGTCGTAACGCTCGACCCTATCGTCGAGAACATTGCCGAAACATTCGCAGTCACATTTTCTCCGGCCAGCAAGATAATCGAACCCGAAGGCAAGGATCGCCCCATTCTCGACGCGCCCGATGTCGAGGCCCTGTCAGGCGAAACCGTCGAAGCAGGCCGGGTGCTTTTTGAACTGTTGAGTGCGGCACTCGACCCCTATCCGCGCAAGGCATCAGCCGAATTCGACTGGCAAGATCCCAAGAGCGGGCCAGATGTGATCGAAAAACTCAATCCGTTCGCTGCGTTGTCCAAGTTGAAGAAAAACAGTTGAAACCCGAGCCGCTTGTAAAGTGCCATCAGAGGGGTGTAACAGCTTCAATCTGCGGTGGATTGGCCTATACAAAGCAGTTTTTTTTGACGGGGTGTATGGCTATGGTCCGCCACCATGTGGCCGCCGGACCATAAGTCTTGGCGTCTGTACCCGGGGGATGGGCTGACGTTAGCTCGAAAATTTGCAAGGTAAGCTGAATGGCCCAGCGGAAAACTCTCGCGCTCGATGCTATGGGCGGTGATCATGGCCCGGAGGTCGTCGTACCCGGCGCCGCCATCTCGCTCGTGCGCCATCCCGAGCTCAGCTTCATTTTCTTCGGCGACGAAACGCGCATCAACAGCGCCCTTGCGAGCGAGCCGCAACTCGCCAAGAAATCGCGCGTCGTGCATACGGCGCTGGCCGTTTCGATGCATGAAAAGCCGAGCCAGGCGTTACGCCGGGGCAAGGGTTCCAGCATGTGGCTGGCGCTCGAAGCCGTCAAAAGCGGGGAAGCGCAGGCCGCCGTTTCTGCCGGCAACACGGGCGCGCTGATGGCGATGTCGAAGCTCGTTTTGCGGCCGATGGCCGGATTGCAGCGGCCAGCAATTGCCGCCCTGTGGCCGACCATTAAATCCGAATGCATTGTCCTTGACGTCGGTGCCAACATCGGCGCGACTTCGTTGCAACTGGCCGAGTTCGCATTGATGGGTGCCGCCATGGCGCGCGCGCTATTCCACATCGAGCGGCCCACGGTCGGATTGCTGAACGTGGGCGTCGAGGAAATAAAAGGTGCCGAAGAAGTGCGCGAGGCTAACGTGCTGCTCAAGGCTCCAAATTTGCCGCTAGACTATCGCGGCTTCGTGGAAGGCAACGAAATCGGCCTGGGCAAAGTCGACGTTGTCGTAGTCGAGGGGTTTGCCGGCAACATAGCGCTCAAGACTGCCGAAGGCACGGCGCGCCAGATCAGTCAGTATTTAAAGGATGCGATGAACCGGTCTTGGATGTCCAAGCTCGGCGCCGTGCTGGCGCGCGACGGCTTTAAGGTTTTGAAAGAAAAACTCGATCCCCGCCGCATCAATGGCGGCACCTTCCTCGGTCTCAACGGAATCGCGATCAAGAGCCATGGCGGCACCGATGCGCTGGGCTTTGCGAGCGCGGTCGATCTCGCCTACGAAATGGCAGAAAGCGGCTTGTTAGAACGGCTTGCGGCCGATACCGCGGCTTTTCATCATATTCTTGCGACAGTTCCGCAGGACACAAAACAACCCCTTGCAGCTCAGGTCTCGTAACTGGCATCAAGCGGCATAACAGGCACGTTTCGCATAATGGCCCCGGCCGCTCATGAAGAGGTTTTAAAAGTGGCAGTCATACGATCGGTCGTGCGGGGTGTGGGCGCGAGTTTGCCCCGCCGTCTCGTCACCAACGACGACCTTGCCAAAATTGTCGACACCACGAACGAGTGGATCATTGAGCGCTCGGGCATCGAACAGCGCTACATTGCCAGCGACGACGAGTTCACCTCAACGCTCGGCGCGGCCGCCGCCCACCAAGCCTTGGTGCGGGCCGGAATCGATCCGGTGGATATCGATCTCGTCATCTGTGCCACCGCAACGCCCGATAAAACGTTCCCCGCCACTGCGGTCAAGATCCAGGCAGCGCTCGGCGTGACCAAGGGTGCCGCGTTCGACGTGCAAGCCGTGTGCTCGGGCTTCGTTTACGCCATGACCATTGCCGACAACTTCATCAAGGCGGGGCAATCCAAGCGCGCAATTGTCATAGGAGCCGAGACGTTCTCGCGCATCCTCGATTGGACGGACCGCAGCACCTGCGTCCTGTTCGGCGACGGGGCCGGCGCCGTGGTGCTCGAAGCCCAGACCCAGCATGGCACGCGCGAAGATCGCGGCATCATCCATACGCTGATCCGCTCCGATGGGCGCTACGAGGACTTGCTCTATGTCGATGGCGGGCCGGGCTCGACCAAAACAGTCGGTCACCTGCGCATGAACGGGCGCGAGGTTTTCCGCCACGCGGTCCAAAAAATTTCGGGCGTCATCGAGGAAACGTTGGTCCAGACTGGTTACGCGGCCGACGAGATCGATTTGTTCGTTCCCCATCAGGCCAACAGCCGGATACTCGACGGCATCGCCAAAAAACTTGGCGTCGCTCCTGGAAAGATCGTCATGACCGTGAACAAACACGGCAACACGTCGGCCGCATCGATTCCCTTGGCGCTCAACTTTGCTTTTGAGAACCACAGCTTGAAAGAGGGCAGTCTTGTGCTGTTGGAGGCCATGGGAGGCGGATTTACCTGGGGCGCGGTGCTGGTGCGCTGGTAAGCTAACGGATCATCGGTTGGTGCAAAATTACAGCGTTGCGAAAATACGTGTTTAATTTCAGTTGCTTGCAACCGAGTGTTGTTGACCTTCGACGTCTCTCTGAGTAATTTGCCGAAATAGGCGGTTGTGGGGAGCGTGCATCAATGAGCGACAAGACGCTGACTCGGGCGGATCTGGCGGAAGCAGTCGTGCGCAAGGTGGGGCTGCCGCGCAACGAATCGCAGGATCTCGTCGAATTGGTTCTGAACGAAATTTCCGTGGCCCTAGCGCAGGGCGAGCCGGTCAAGCTGTCGTCCTTTGGGTCGTTCGGTATTCGCCAAAAAGGCGAACGGATTGGCCGCAACCCCAAAACGGGTAAAGAAGTGCCGATCACGCCACGGCGTGTGCTCGTGTTCCGGCCGAGCAATATCATGAAGGACCGGATCAACTCCGGCCTTGGCCGGCGCAAGGCTGCCGAGTAAGATCCCCACAAAAACGAAACTCGTGTTTTTGCGTGCTCAATCCGCCGTCTGAGGCCGCTTGGAGCACGTTTGTTCCGAGGTTCCAATTCAGCTACCAGCGAACGCGCTCTAGCCAATTCCGTGAGCACAATAAAAGAAAGTTCTGGATAGCGGTTTTTTCACCGTGACGGCGACACTTTGCTGGCCGAAGGTGTTTCAGAAATCAATGTTGTGAATCGCGCGGTTAAGCGCAGGCCTGTTCACCATTGCGCGCTCAAGCTTCGTCGTCTCGAAACGGCGCTTCCATGACGGTGCCGTCCCGGACAAGGGGCCATTAGAGGTTAGCATGACCAAAGCTACTGAAGCCTTCCGCACCATTAGCGAAGTCGCAACCGACCTTGACGTGCCCAAGCACGTTTTGCGCTTTTGGGAGGCCAAGTTCCCGCAAATCCGCCCGATGAAGCGCGGCGGCGGGCGTCGCTATTACCGGCCGGAAGACTTGGAACTCTTGCGCGGCATCCGCCATCTCCTGCACGCTGAAGGCTACACCATCAAGGGTGTGCAAAAGATCCTGCGCGAGCACGGCATCGATCAGGTCAAAGCCTTCGCCGGCAAGGCTGCGAAATTGCAGAGCGAAGTGTCGAAGGCAAAGCGCGGCCGGCGCGCCTTGCAGGTGAGCGGTTTGCCTGAGGGAACTGCAACGGCTGCCTCGCGGACGCCGCCGGCAACGTTGCCGCAGCGCGTGTCTCAAGCTCATCAGGCCCAGGCTGAGGCTCAAGTTCAGGCCCAGGCGCATGACATAATCGGCTCATTGATCAGCGAACTCGAATTGTGCCGCCGATTGCTCGCGGCAGGGCCTGCGGTGCGGTCGCCAGAAGCGAGTGAACGGCCTGTCGAAACGCAGCGCCGCCGCACGGCAGGCTGATGCTGCCGAGCGGTTGCGCGCTGGTCTTCACTTTCGCAATGATGTTGCGGCGGACCCGTGTAGAACACTGTTGACCCGAAGAGCGGGCAACGGGAACGCCGTGTGAGGGACATCGCAAAAACCGATACAGTAGATGATGTCGAGCTGTGGTTCGTCGATCTGAGCGCCTGCGCCGGTGCCCTCGATGACGCTGAACGGGCGACGCCACGGCTCGCCGTCGCTGAAATCAAGAAAATTACCGCCAGTATTACGCCCGCTTCAGCGGCCGAGCGCCGGGCCGCCTACATCGCCCTGCGCATTTTATGCGAGCGCTTCTGGGGGCCCTCCTGGCGGGGCGTCCCCTACACGTTGACGGGTTCGGGAAAACCCGCACTCATCGGCTTGGGGGGCGCGCAAGCCGCACCGGGCGGCAGCTTCAGCCTCGCCCACGTCGATCGCTACGCTCTGATCGGCGTGACGCGCGCGGGCGCCATCGGCGTCGATTTAGAGCCTGACCGTCAGCCAACGGTGTCCGACGAACGCCGCCAGCGCATCGAAAGCGCTGCTATTGCTCTGGCGCGCGGGGCGATGTTGCCCGAGGCGCGCCAGCGGCGCTTCTTACAGGCATGGGTGCGTTTGGAAGCCCTCGCCAAGGCCGACGGTCGCGGCATCGGGCGGCTGTTGACGGGGCTCGGCATCATCGGGCCGCACACGCCGGGCGAGCCGGGCTTTACGGTCAGCTATGCGCACGATGTATTGGCGCGCTTTTTCGTCGACGACGTGCCGCTCGACCAGGGCGACTGCGTGGCGGCCGTCGCGCTCGATCGGTCAATCGCCGGACTGCGCGTGAACCTGTTGCCGTCAACGACGCAAGGCCTCGAGCAGTTGCTCCGCTGAAGACTGTGCCTGGCCTAGCTCTATTTCTCGCGCATCGAGGTGGCGCGAGGTTGGCGAGCGGAGAGCCGAGGTATTCGAGCAGCGTGCGCTCGCCGGTGGCGATCACGACGTCGGCCGGCATACCGGAATCAGGCGCTCGGCGACACTGGCTGGCGCCGAGCTGGGATCGACGATCAGTCGTGACGTGCAAACCACGTCCGGTCAATCAGAACCAAACTTCAAATGAAAGACCGTAAAAGAGATCTGGCTCTTTTCAACTTTGCCATCGACAGCAAATTGCGGGGCTGTGACGTCGTTGCCGTTCGGGTCGATGATGTGGCGCCGAGCGGTTATGCGATGGATCGCGCGACGGCGCGGCAGAAGAAAACTGGTCGACCCGTCCGGTTCGAATTGACCGATCAAACGCGACAGGCGATCGACGAGTACTTACGGCTCACCGCTAGAACGGCTGGACAATTCTTGTTTCCCGGCCGCGGTGATGGCGTGCGTGGAATGACCACTAGGCAGTATGCCCAGCTGATCCATGATTGGATCCCCAGCATTGGGCTTGATCCTGCCAAGTTTTGCACGCATTCGCTTCGCCGAGCGAAGGCGGTTCTCATCTACCGACGCATCGGCAATCTGCGAGCCGTCCAGCTCTTGCTTGGCCATTCCAAGATCGAGAGCACAGTTCGTTACCTCGGCATTGAAGTTGATGATGCGATCGAAATCGCAAAAAAAAATGGATATCTAATGTCAGTGGTCAGTTCTTCGCTATTGCCCTGAACAGAAAACATGATCGGCGGCGTAGGACCGTCGCCGATTGCGTTCAGCTGAACGGCATCACTTGGAACTAAGTTGTCGATTAGACCGCAGATGGCCAGGATCGAGCTCATCCAGCTAAACCACCACTCATATCCGTAAGATGCAAGGGTGTGGCGTTGCCATCAATACGCTTCGGCTAGGTCTGTCCGGACCGGAAAATCGGTAGTTGGCGACCCCGGCTGGACTTGAACCAGCGACTTCTCGCTTAGAAGTTACAAGCTCCCGCTCCTCACCACATCTCATGAGCCCTCTTAGGCATCTGAATATACATAGTTTCTGCAATTTTCTCCCCTCAACACCCCTCAAGATCCCTCATGCGACACGGTTCGAAAACGGTTCGCAGAATGCACCTATACGGTTCGCAAGCTTGGTGATTGGTTCGGCGCGCAAAGTCTAGCCAATCACCGCTATGAGGATCGTAAATGCAACGCCAAGCACCCAAAAAACTAACTGAAGGCTTCATCCAAGGATTGCCGCTTGGATACCCAATCGTAGTGCGTGACACCAAGGTCACCGGCTTGATGGTAGCGGTCAACAAAGTCAGCAAGAGTTACAAAATACAGCGTGACCTTTGGCAAGGTCAGCGCGGCCGCAAGATGCTCGTCAAGACCGTCCGCCATACGCTTGGCTCAACCGAAGAACTCACGCTCGATGAAGCCAGAAGCAAAGCCCTAGATGTCATCCGCCTGATCAAGCTCGGCGTCGACCCCAATGCGCCAGTCGTTCAGCCCAAGGCCGAAGGCTGGACGGTCGACATCTTGTTCGATGAGTACGCCGCAGACATGCGAAAGCGAGAATGCGCGGAGAGAACTGTAATTGACGTGCTGGCGCGTCGCGAGCGGTACCTAGCCGAGTGGAAATCGCTGCCCCTCACAAGCTTGACCCGCAGCATGGTCCGCTCCAAGCACGTTGAGCTCTCCGAGAGACGCGGCAAAGTAACTGCCAATCACGTCATGCGCGATTTTCGCGCGGCCTATAACCTAGCGCTCCGCATTGTAGATGAGCCAGATCAACTACCGGATAACCCGGTTAAGGCCGTGACGTTCAACAAAGTTCGCGGCAGCAACCGGGTCATCATGCCAGACGATCTTGCCGACTGGTGGGACAAGATTGAAGCACTCCCAAACCCGCTTCGCAGCGCGATGCACGAACTTGGGATGTATTCGGGGCTGCGACCCGGCAAGCTCGTTTCGCTAAAGCGGACTTGGCTTGATCTTGAGCACCACGCCATCCGAATTCCCACTATGAAGTCCAAACGAACGTTCGACCTGCCGCTCTCGGCGCACATGGCTAAAATTGTGGATCGCGCTCTCAAACAGAGCGAAATATTATACCCAAGATCACCTTGGCTTTTCCCGACACGCTCAACCAAAACAGGGCGCGACGTCATCTGTACGCAGGTTTGGCGCGAAAAATCGTTGCCGAGCGAAACCGGCCACATTTTGCGTCACACTTACCGGACAATCGCGCAAAGGATCGGGCTGGATAAAATCGATGCGCGGCTTTTGCTCGATCATACGGTGCCGGGAATTGACGGTGTTTACATACACGAAAAAGCGCTCTTCGACCGTCTGCTTAAAGCGCAGGAAAGAATGTCGGCGGAGATTGGAAAACTGTTGGGGGCGGATCGTCCTAAAGACGTGGGAGCTCCTAACCAGCACGGTCGATCAATTTGTTGAAAGTTGGCGCAGCACGAGCTCACAGATAGCAGATTTGAGACGCTGGTTTTCGCGGTGAAGCTCCAGCAATTCTTTGCGTGGATTGGGAGCTAGCGTCCAATTCAATCGGCGCACATTGGCA
>JANNUW010000669.1:0-3582 GCA_031414095.1 Hyphomicrobium sp.
CAAATGAGCAAATCGATTGACCATTGCTGGCGGCAGCTCTTGCGACGTTCCCCGATCGAGTGCCAGGGGGTCGTCGAGAAGGTTCACGACTTCAACATCCGGCCAATGCTGCGCAAAGGCATCGGTAATCGGTTGCATTGCGATCGTGACTGCATGGATGGCGGCGATGCGGGTACGGCGGGTCACGTGGCGCGACCTTCCTCAAGCCGCGCCGTCGGCGAAGATCCAGACGTGCTCCGGACTAATCGCGCACCAGACTGTGCCGCCGGCAATCGCCTCGTCTCCTTGCGCGCGCAAGGTGAGATCCCCGCGAGTTAGTCTGTATTCCCAACGGTCGCCGAGATAGATACTACCGTCGACCTTCATCTCGATGCGGTCTGGACTGGGACCATCACCAATGCGAACGCGTTCCATGCGCACGATCGCGGTGGCAGGCACAGAGTTTACGATCGGATCGGCGCCCATGCGCGTGCCAGCTATGCTCCAGCCGTCGCCGGCGAGTGACACCCCCCCAACTGCATCCAATCGTCCTTTCCCTTTGAGAACATTGTTAGTCCCCAAGAACTCGGCCGTGTAGCGGTTGGTGGGTTTCGAATAGATCTCGACAGGCGTCCCCTCTTGAATGATAGCGCCGTCCTTGAGAAGCAGCACGCGGTCGGACATCGCCAATGCCTCGCCTTGGTCATGTGTAACGACGACGGCACACAGACCCAGATCGAGGATGAGCTTTCTGATCCAGAACCGCGCTTCCTCGCGCAGCTTAGCATCCAGGTTGGACAAGGGTTCGTCGAGCAGTATCACACTCGGCTCGTAGACCAGGGCACGGCAGATGGCGACCCGCTGTTGCTGACCACCCGAAAGTTGAAATGGATAGCGCTCACCGAGATGCCCGAGACCCAATTGGTCAAGCGTCGCTTGGACGCGCTTGCCGATGTCGGCCGGCGAGACACCGCGCAGCTTGAGACCGAAGGCGACATTCTCAACGACCGTCTTATGCGGCCAGAGGGCGTAGGATTGAAAAACCAGGCCGATGTTGCGCTGTTCCGGGGGCACGGCGATCTTCTCGGGCCCGTCGAATACGGTTTTGCCACCGATGGTGATACGGCCTTGTTCGGGGACTTCGAGCCCCGCCATGCAGCGCAGCAAGGTTGTC
The DNA here is from genome assembly GCA_031414095.1 of Hyphomicrobium sp. Classification (GTDB taxonomy): domain Bacteria; phylum Pseudomonadota; class Alphaproteobacteria; order Rhizobiales; family Hyphomicrobiaceae; genus JANNFX01. The sequence goes on from JANNUW010000669.1 coordinate 1,154, forward strand.
TTACCACTGCCCGAGGCGCCCAGCAGCGCAATGATTTTGCCCTTTTCGGCAGTGAACGATGCACCCTTGAGGATATGCATACTGCCCAGTGTTTTGTGCACGCTGTCGACGACGAGATCAGTCATGAGAGCGAGCTCCGAGACGCAGGGCGAGGGCCATGCCGGCTGTGGTGAGAACGATACTGATGAGCGAAAGTGCGGCGATGGTATCGAGCGCACCTGTCGCCAGCAGCGACACGATCAGCGAGCCGATGACTTCCGTTCCATTCGACATCAGGTAGACGCCGGTAGCGTATTCCTTCAGGAACGTGATCATGATCAGCGTCCATGCGCCGACGAGACCCGGCCGGATGATCGGAACGACAATGCTAACCCAGGCGCGACCGATACTGGCACCTGTGACACGCGCGCTTTCTTCCAATTCCGGGGCTACCTGCATCAGCGTCGCCTGGATGAGACGCAGCCCATAGGACAAGCCGACGACCATATACGCAATCCAGATGCTGAACAGGGTCGGTCGAAGGGGCGTCAGCAACGGCACGAACAGGAATACCCAGAAGAAAGCCAGGCCGATGACAAGCCCGGGCAAGGCACGCGGCAACAGCACAAGATAATCCAGGGTTCCAGCGACCCGTCCGGTCCAGCGGTGCGCTGCCAGTGCAATAGCGAGATAAGCGGCGACCGCGAGCGCGCCGCCGACGACAGCGATCAACACGGTATTGATCAACCCACGCGTTAGGCTCTGCACCTGGAACAGTTCTTCGAAGTTAGCGAGCGTCAGATGCTTCGTCAGATCGACGCCCTCGCCCCAACTGTCGACGAAGGCACGCACGGCAATGCCTCCAACCGGCAGCAATACGGAGACGAGAAGCCAGGTCCCGATGGCTATCCACGAAGTGATCTGCTTGGCGGGCCCAAGCCGGATCGGCGACACGCGTGCCCCCTTGCCGCCGATCGTCGCGTAGCGCCGCGCGCGCGCCAACAACCGGCGTTGCAGCCAGACGAGCGGAAACGTGATGGCGAGCAGGACGACGGCGACGACGGCCATCAGATGGTACGACGGCACACCCATCAGAGTTGTCAACTTATAGATATACGTCGTCAGCACGAGCACGCCGCCGGGATCGCCTAGGATCAGCGGCAGGCCGAAACTTTCGAAAGCGAGCAGAAAATTGAGCGCTGTCGCGAAGATGAGCGCGGGCATGATCAGCGGCCACGTCACGTGCCAGGCGACTTGCCAGACGCTCGCGCCTGTGGTGCGCGCCGCCTCTTCGAGGTCGGCAGGTAGATTCTTCATCGCTGACGAGGCGTAGAGATAGACATGCGGCACATGACCGAGGCCGGCGATGACAATCAGGCCGGTCAGGCCGTAGATGTCCCACGGTACGAACCCGAATAGGCGCTTGGCGCCAAGCGACACAAATCCGCTTGGTCCGATGGCAACCGTGTAGCCGAAGCCGAGCACGATCGCCGACAAGAACATCGGCATCAGAACCAGGGGTTCCAACCAGCGCCGTCCAGCAAGGTCCGTGCGCGTCAGCAGAAACGCGACCATTGCGCCTAGCGGCACGGCTACCGCCACCATTCCAAAGGCGAAGATTGTCGTATTGCGCAGCGCTTTCCAAAAATCAGGATCAGAAAAAACGAACGCAAAGGCGTCGAGCCCGTACCGCGCCGATTTGTCAAAGAACGGCCCGGTCAGGAAACTCTGGTAGACGATCAGGCCGACGGGTGCGAGGACCACGATGGCAAGAACGGCAAACGCCGCTAGTCGAAATGCCGTGGCATCGCCCTGCGTACGCATCGCCATCCCCCTCAGCCTGATTTCGACAATTGATCAGTTGGCGATCGATTTTTTCCACTCCGCCAAGAAATCTGAGCGCTTTTTCGGCTCTAGCCAATCGATAAGTTTGCCATCGAGGGGGATCGGCTTGAGATTGCCGCCAACCATCTTCTGGAGGCTGTCGATATTCTCGGTTCCTGCCGCGACGTCCGTGCGAACTGACGGGATGCCGCTCGCCGCCGCCGCTTCCTGGCCGGCTTTCGACAGCATGAAGTCGACGAACAGGCGTGCGGCGTTGGGGTGCGGAGCACCCTTGGTCATGACTACAACGCGCGCGAATGACGCTGTGTAGTCGCTTTGAAAGACAACGCCGATGGCTGGGTTCTTGCGGGCCCAATCGATCGCGTAAGAACCGATCACGTTGAACGCGATCGTATGTTCACCGGAGACAACCTTCTCGCGCATCTGCCCGGAACTCGAGTACGTCTTGCCCTGGGTCGCGCCAAAGGCCTTCGCAAGATCCCAGAAGGTCGTGGTCTGCGTGCTGTCGTTGGTCGACCACAGAAAGCCCATGCCGGACTTTTCCGGATCGAACGTTGCGACCTTGCCTTTCAAGGCTTCCTTGCGTTCTTGGAGCACCTTGATCA
>JANNUW010000670.1:0-2422 GCA_031414095.1 Hyphomicrobium sp.
GACCACTTTTTCGGCTTCGGCAGCGCGCCGCCCGACAACTGATACTTCATCAGCAGGCCTTCCGAACGGCCGATCCAGTTTGCCTGCATCAGGCGCACCTTCTCGGGCCAGCGGTCGAGCGTGCTGAGCGCATCCAATAGCTCGTCGGCGTATTTGGTGATCCTGAAATACCACGATGGCATCTCGCGCTGCTCGACCAGCGCGCCCGAGCGCCAGCCGCGGCCATCAATCACCTGCTCGTTGGCGAGCACGGTGTTGTCGACTGGATCCCAGTTGACCTTACCCATGCCCCGGTAAGCCAAGTTCTTGGCGTACATTGCCAGAAACAGCCGCTGCTGCTGATGATAGTAGGCAACATCGCAGGTGGCGAACTCACGCGACCAATCGAGCGATAGCCCCATCGACTTGAGTTGTTTCTTCATCGCCGCGATGTTTTCGTAGGTCCATTTCGCGGGGTGGGTCTTTTTCTCCATCGCGGCATTCTCGGCGGGCATGCCGAAGGCGTCCCAACCCATCGGATGCAGGACGTTGAAGCCCTTGGAGCGCTTGTGGCGCGCAAACACGTCGCCCAGGGCGTAGTTGCGAACATGGCCCATATGGATGCGCCCCGATGGGTAGGGGAACATTTCAAGCACGTAGCACTTCGGACCCTTGTTCTTGTTCGAAGCTTTGAACGTCTCGCGTGCCTCCCACACGCTTTGCCAATGGTGCTCGCGATCGGCAGCGTTATAGCGCTCGCGTGCAGTCTCGGTTGCGGTCTCGGCGGCCATGGATTGGGCTCATGCAGCTGGAATGCAGGTTCGGGCGGTATCAGCCATTATCAGGGCCGGGTGGTCAAGAGCGGGTCGTGGAGGGCGGTTGCAATATGTCGACGAAACGCGAAAACGTGGACATATAGCGTGTGATACGTACATCGCATCGACATATCAGGCGTGATATGTCGATGAAATCGAGTTTTGTGAACATATCAGGCCGGATATGTCTACGGCATCATCATGTGGGATATGACATGTGCACTTTTAACGATCTTGTGAACATATCAACTTGTATACGTTCACACGTATGCGTATATGCGCTTTCATGTTCACGTAATCCAGATTTTTGAGAATATGGGTTGCATCGATGTCACCCGATCCAACTCGCCCCTATAACGGCCTTCCCCGCCTACCGCCCGACATCGACCTGGAAACCAAAGCAGTGATGCGGCGCTGTGTGGCGGCCCGCGCAGCTATCGCCGAGCTACGGCTTGCTGGACAGCTCATTCCCGACCAGTCGGTTCTCATCAACACAAGTCCGCTACTCGAAGCCAAGGATAGCTCCGAAATTGAGAACATCGTCACGACAAATGACGTGCTGTTTCGTGAAGCCGGTAGCGCCGAAGAGACCGATGATCCGGCGGCGAAGGAGGCTTTGCGCTATCGGTCTGCGCTCACCGGCGGCTATCAAGCGCTAAAGGCCCGGCCTCTCACTACCCGGACCGCGACTGATATCTGCAGTGCGATCAAGGGCGTCGAAATGGAGGTCCGTCGCACCCCGGGCACCCAGTTTAAAAACTCCTTCACTGGCGAGATCATCTACACTCCGCCGGAAGGTGAGCCGCTGCTTCGGGATTTGCTTGCCGATTGGGAGCGCTACCTGCACGAGGAAAGCGAGGTCGATCCGTTGATCCGGATGGCGGTTCTGCATTACCAGTTCGAGGCGATTCACCCCTTTATCGACGGTAATGGTCGAACCGGTCGTATCCTCAACATTTTGATCTTGATCCAGGCTGGTCTACTCGAAATTCCGACGCTCTATCTCAGCCGGCATATTCTGCGTACCAGAGGACAGTATTACACTCTCTTGCAGGGTGTCACCTTGCGCGGGGAGTGGGAGCCATGGGTACTGTACATGCTGACTGCAGCGGAGACGACGGCCAAGTGGACAAATGCGCGTATACGGGCTATCCGCGAGTTGATGGAACATACCGCTGCACACATTAGGATCGAGGCACCGGGCATTTACTCGCGCGAGCTGGTTGATACTATTTTTGCGCAGCCCTACGCGCGCATCGGCCATCTCATCGAGGCAGGCATCGCCAAGCGCGTTTCTGCATCGCGCTATCTGAAGCAACTGGCCGCGAGCGGCATTCTGAAAGAGGAGAAAATCGGTCGTGACAAGGTTTTTATTCACACCAAATACATGGAGCTATTAGCTGGGGATGGCCATGAGTTCGCGCCCTATGTCCGGAGCTTAGAGTGGCTTTATCGCAGCCGTTAAGTCCGCTCGAAGCCATCAAAGCCCGCATCGCAGCCGCAGAAACGGCGGCCAAGCGGCCTGTCGGCTCGACGCATCTCATCGCCGTATCGAAGACCTACTTCGCGCCCGATATCGAACCTGTTCTCGAAGCCGGCCATCGGGTGTTCGGTGAGAACCGCGTCCA
>JANNUW010000671.1:0-2245 GCA_031414095.1 Hyphomicrobium sp.
CGATGATCGCCCACTTCGCGCCGCCGCCGACGTTTCGATTGAGACGAGCCCGAAGACGCCTGGCGGCGCAGATCGGTGCGTTCGAGGTGCTCGAGGTACGCCATGACCAAAACGCCCGCGAGGCCGAGCACGCAGAAGGCGAGACCCACCGTTTGAATAACTGTTATCATCGTTGCCCTATTGCGTAGTCTGATTGTCGACTCTTTTAAGCGCTGATTCGATTGAAATTATCTTAATGAGGTTTAGGGATCGTCGGCCGTTCGGCCGCGTTGGGCCACATGCTTAGGCCCCCACCAGAATTGTTTATGCTTGGATCATCGCGCGCAAACCCGCGCATGCGGGACGTCGACGGCTTATTGTCGATTTGAACGCCGTGGCCCCGTCTGCTAGGCCTCCACGAACCCCGGACGGCCGGGCTCTCACCTTAAGGCATCGACCATGATCCCGCGCGAGTCCCGTCCCGAGATGGTCCTGATCTGGGAGCCTGCGACCCGGTTTCGCATCTGGTTCGAGATCGAGGCGCACGCCGCCTCAGCCTGCGCGGAACTCGGTATCATTCCCAAAGAGGCCGCTGAGAACATCTGGGCCGAGGGCAGCAAGGCGACCTTCGACATTGCGCGCATCGACGAGATCGAGGCCGTCACCAAGCACGACGTCATCGCATTCCTGACGCATCTGGCCGAACACGTCGGTCCCGACGCGCGCTTCGTGCACCAGGGCATGACGTCGTCCGACGTGCTCGATACCTGCCTCAATGTGCAGCTCATGCGCGCCGCTGATATTTTGCTCGCCGATATGGACCGGGTGCTGGCTGCCCTGAAAACCCGCGCCTTTGAGCACAAGAACACCATCACGATCGGCCGCTCGCACGGCATTCACGCCGAGCCGACGACGTTTGGCATCAAGCTCGCCTACGCTTACGCGGAATTCGCGCGCGGCCGCGAACGGCTTGTAGCGGCGCGCAAGGAGGTGGCGACGTGTGCCATCTCCGGCGCCGTCGGCACCTTCGCCAATATCGATCCACGCGTTGAGGAGTACGTGGCCGCGAAAATGGGCCTGACGCCCGAGCCAGTGTCGACACAGGTGATCCCGCGCGATCGCCACGCCATGTATTTCGCGACGCTGGGCGTTATCGCGTCAAGCATGGAACGCTTGGCGACAGAGATCCGGCATTTGCAGCGCACCGAAGTTCTGGAGGTCGAGGAGTTTTTTTCGCCCGGCCAAAAGGGTTCTTCGGCCATGCCCCACAAGCGCAACCCGGTGCTGACCGAAAACCTGACGGGCCTCGCCCGCATGGTGCGCGCGTTTGCGCTGCCGGCCATGGAGAACGTCGCGCTGTGGCACGAGCGCGATATCTCGCACTCGTCGGTCGAGCGCATGATTGCGCCCGACGCCACCATCACGCTCGACTTTGCCCTGGTCCGCCTAGCCGGCGTTATCGAGAAGCTCGTCGTCTATCCAGTCAACATGAAAAAGAACCTCGATAAGCTCGGCGGTCTGCACAATTCGCAGCGTGTCCTATTAGCTCTGACGCAGGCTGGTGCGTCGCGTGAGGAAAGCTACGCCCTCGTCCAGCGCAACGCCATGAAGACATGGGAGCACGGCGCTGATTTTCTAACCGAGCTCAAGGCCGACACGGACGTGACGTCGAAAGTTCCGGCCCGCGAACTCGAAGCCATGTTTGATCTGGCCTATCACACCAAGCACACCGACACAATTTTCAAGCGGGTGTTTGGATGATCGTGAGCACCTTGCCCGGGGCCCCCGTGACCGGGCCCCCCGTGACCGGGCCATGGCAGAACTCGGGTCCGGTGCTATGATGGCACCGCAGCGGGCCTCCTTTTAAAGCCTGTTCGTCGGAGGGCTAACGGTGACACAGGAGATTGAGCCGAGGCCGGTTGTGGCTGCTAGAACTTCGCTGCAAAATCCTCTGCTCATGCGGATTTCAATCACATTCGCCACTCTACTAACGGTTCAGCTCTGCAACCTGATCCCCTTACCAGGTGTCGATCTTATCGAGGCTGCACGGACGTTTAGCGATGGGACGGAGCTTTCCACCCTTGTCATGTCGCGCATGTCGGTATTTGGGCTCGGGCTGACGCCGATCTATTCGGCGCTGATCCTAACTGAAGTGCTGATGATGATTATGCCAGATAGGCGGCAACTGCTGAACGGCGCCAGAACAAGTGAAAGTTTTCAGCGCCGGGTTCTAATATTCGCACTCGCCATTGCGGCCCTGCAAGCC
>JANNUW010000672.1:0-7845 GCA_031414095.1 Hyphomicrobium sp.
CGGTTGTGCATAGCGAGGGCGTGGCACCAGCCATCTTCCACCTCAGCATGCGCCGCGTCGGGCTTTGCGAACTTGTCACATTTATGCGTAACCGCGCGTTCCACGAGCAAAATCACCGGGAGCACGCCTAATTTAGCGACATGGGCACGAAGCGCCGCGCTGTCAAGTGGAGAATCGAGGGCGTGGGCCGAAAGTATGCAATTGCGCAGCCCGGTCAAAGCCGTGCCCGTCAACGGAATAGCAGATATCGCTTCGGCATGCTGGTCGATCAGCCACGGATGATTGAGAAGCGTCTGTAGCAAAAGCGCCTCACGGTACGGCACCGCGTTGGTGTCCCCGGTTACGACAGAGCTATTCAACAGGCTAGCGCTGGGGTTCGGCCGGCCGGGCGGCAGGATGCCGAAGCGCTGAGAGGCGCCCCGGCCGCCGTTAAATCCGCCGCCCGGTTTGGCGCCCCAAGACCCCTGACGACCCTGATTTGGAAAAGAATTTGATGCCCGAAAAGGAGATTGGCCTTGCCCCGGCTTGCCGTTTTGAAAAGCCGGCCGGTTAGCTTGCCCCCACTTGGCGCGCAAACGCTGAGCGATGTCTTGCGTGTAGTGCCCTCGGATCGCCGGATCAGCGATCTTGGCCACGCATTCGCGCAACTGCTTTTCGAGGCCCGCCCGGCGCTCCGGTGTCGACCAGTCGCCGAGCGACCATTCGCGCTCGAACAGAACGTCTGCCAGTGGCCGCGCCCGCTGCAGCACGGCTTCCATGGCCTCGGCACCCTGCTGACGGATCATGTCGTCGGGGTCGAGGCCATCGGGCAGAAAAGCGAACGCAAGGCTGCGCCCGGGCTCAAGTAGCGCAAGCGCGGTGTCGACAGCCCGGAACGCCGCTTTACGGCCCGCGCCGTCGCCGTCGAAGCACAGGATCGGCTCATCGGACATGCGCCAGAGAAGTTTGATTTGATCCTCGGTCAAGGCTGTGCCGAGCGGGGCGACCGCTTCAGAAAACCCGGCTTCGCTGAGCGCGACGGCATCCATGTAACCTTCAACGGCAATGACGCGAGACTTGTCATGGGCGGCCGCGCGCGCACGATGGGCGTTGAACAGCACATGGCCCTTATGAAACAGGGGCGTTTCGGGCGAGTTGAGGTATTTGGCGGGCGCATCGGCATCGAGCGCGCGGCCACCGAACGCGATAATACGTCCGCGCGCGTCGGCGATTGGGAACATCACGCGGTTGCGGAAGCGGTCGTAGGGCGTAGGGATATCCTCCCCGCCGATCAGCATGCCCGACAGCACCATTTCCTCGACCGTGAACCCGAGACCCGCCAGATGCTCCTTGAGGGCCGATCGCGACGACGGCCCGTAGCCGATGGCAAATGTTTTGACGGTCTCGCGCGTCAGCCCCCGCCGTTCAATGTATTGACGCGCCGGGCCACCGGAAGTACCGGCGAGGCTTGCCTGAAAAAACGCGACCGAGGCTTCGAGCAAGCGATAGAGCCGCTGACGTTCGTCTTCGCGCACCTCGTCGTGCACATCCGTTTTGGGGAGCGTTACGCCGGCTTCCTGAGCCATGCGCTCGACAGCCTCGGGGAATGTCAGACCTTCGGTCGACATCACGAACTTGAAAATGTCACCGTGCTCGCCCGACGCGAAACAATGGTAGAAGCCCTTCTGATTGTTGACGAAAAACGACGGCGTTTTTTCGACCTTGAACGGCGACAGGCCAGCGTACTCGCGGCCCTTTTTCTTGAGTGCGACTTTGCGGCCGACGACCTGACTGACCGGGAGCCGGGCGCGGATGTCGTCAAGGATGTGGGGCGGAAATCGCATAGGGACTTCGTAAGCGATTCGGGGGTGGGCGTACGTCTACCGGGCATCGGTCGCCGAGTTGCGACCGCTATCCACAGGCAACCTCGATGCCGGGGGTGCAATAGCAGAGCGTATTGCACCGCAATTTCGGGCTTGCCCGACAGGCCGACGCAATACGCCCGCAAGCGCGGGCTATTGACACCCTACGGACGCGTAGCGTCTTTACGGCGCGTCGGCTACTTCAGCAGATCTTTGACCCAGCCGCTGGCGGCACCGAAATCCATCTGACCGGCGTAGCGCTCTTTGAGAGTAGCCATGACCTTCCCCATTTCCTTGGGGCTGGTCACGCCCAGTTCCTTGAGGACGTTGCCAATGGCGGCCCTACTGTCGGCTTCGCTCATCTGTTTGGGCAGGTACGATTCGATGATCGCGATCTCGGCTTCTTCGATCGCGGCGAGGTCTGGGCGGCCGCCAGAGGTGAATTGCGCAATCGAGTCGCGGCGCTGCTTGACCATTTTGGTCATCACGGCCAATTCGGCGACGGGCGATAGAAGGCCTTTGGTCTCGATTTCCGCGCTTTGAAACGCGGCGCTAACGAGCCGCAGAACGCCCGTGCGCGTTTTGTCCCCGGCCTTCAGCGCGGTCGTGGTGTCGTCTTTGATCCGCTGCCGCATGTGGGCTCCTTTAACCTTGAAGTGTTAAATGGCTTTTTAGGCGCGCCCGCTCGCCGCGGCAAGCGCCGCGCTGTTGATGCGTCTGCAGCCGCACCCCTTTGCGCCGGAAGGACGCGGGTGCAAGGGTTGTGTTCCAATTGACCTCGGCGTCACCATCACTTAGCTTCCGGCCAATTTGAGCCCACAGCCTTGTCGCACTCAGCCTTGTCGCACTCAGTCTGGCGCCGTGACGGCGAACGGACAAGCCGGTGCGAGCTTGGCTTCACTTCTGGAACCCTGATGAGCACCCCGGCACCCTGGACTGAGACTGTCAAAACGGCGCGCCTCGTGCTCGACGATGGCATGGTGATCGAGGGGTATGGACTGGGCGCAACAGGTAGTGCGGTTGGCGAAGTGTGCTTCAATACCGCTATCACCGGTTACCAGGAAATTCTAACCGACCCGTCCTACGCCGGTCAGATCATCACGTTTACCTTTCCCCACATCGGCAACGTCGGCGCCAACAACGAAGACACCGAGACCTCGAATTTGGCGGCCCGCTCGGGTGTGCGCGGCTGCGTCTTGCGCGCCGACGTCACCGATCCGTCCAACTACAGGTCGGCCCAGCATCTCGACCAATGGTTGAAAGAGCGCGGCATCGTCGCGATCACCGGCATCGATACGCGCGCGCTCACGGCCCGCATCCGGCTGAAAGGCATGCCTAATGGCGTTGTCGGGCATGCGCCCGACGGCCGATTCGATATTGAAAAGATGAAAGCCGAAGCTAAAGCCTGGCCAGGTCTGCTCGGCCTCGACCTCGTGCCCGATGTCACCAGCGGCCAGAGCTACAGCTGGGACGAGACGCGCTGGGTCTGGAACAAGGGCTATGGCCGCAATGAAACGCCCGAATTTCACGTCGTCGCCGTCGATTATGGTTTGAAGCGCAACATTTTGCGCTGCCTTGCTTCTGCCGGCTGCAAAGTGACGGTGGTGCCCGCAACTGCGACGGCCGACGACATCCTGGCGCGCAATCCAGATGGTATTTTCCTGTCAAATGGCCCGGGCGATCCGGCCGCGACCGGCGAGTACGCCGTTCCCGAAATCAAGAAGCTCGTCGCCAGCGGCCGTCCGGTTTTCGGGATTTGCCTAGGGCATCAGATGCTTGGCTTAGCCTTGGGCGCGACGACCAAGAAAATGCATCAGGGCCATCACGGCGCCAATCATCCGGTCAAGGATTTTACCACCAACAAGGTCGAGATCGTCTCGATGAACCACGGCTTCACCGTCGACCGTGATTCGCTGCCCAAGGGCGTTACAGAAACCCATGTTTCGCTGTTCGATAACTCGAACTGCGGCATCGCTCTCGATGGCAAACCGGTGTTTTCGGTCCAACATCACCCCGAGGCGTCGCCGGGTCCGCAGGACAGCCATTACCTGTTCACGCGCTTCTGCAACATGATGCGCGCGCAAAAGGGCACGCCCGCATTGTCTGAGCGCTAAGTCTGAGCGCTAAGACCTTGATGCTCGGCCAAAAGCCGTTTGGGACGTGAATAAGGTGCCCATCGGCCACGGTGCGCGATCGAACGCCGCCTGCCCCTGTAGATAACCGGTGAAAGACCGGCCCGCGCAATTGCCTAAAAGCGCGTCTGGCGAAAAGCTGAATCTCAGCGATTCGGTTGTCTCTACCTAGTGAGCAAGGCAAGCAATGACAGTGAATTCGAATACTTCCAGAGCGTTGACTGAAGGGCCTGCGCGCGCTCGGCCAGTCGCCGCTCGCGGCTTCATTTTTCTGGCGCAACTTCTCGTTTTGATCGCTTTGGTGGTGGGCTTGAACATGCAGGCAGGCTTGCACCCACTCGTTGCGACGGCTGTCGCCGGGGTGCTGCTCCTGACACTTGTTGCAAGCAATAGGCTGCTGACGAAACGCGCTCTCGCCCCCGCTGCACTTGCTCCGCGCGTTGCTGAGTGGCCCGCCAATCTTAATGACGCCCTCAATGATGTGGCGTCCGCTTCAGCGACCAGTGGTCAGGCTAAAGCGCCGGCACGCATGAACGATGCTGAAGCACTCGCGGCCGCTGTATCGGCATCACCGCTCCCGGAGCTGTCGCAAGGGGCGGCGTTTCCGCCTCCCATGCCGCGCTACGTTGAAGCCGTTGCAGCGCCTGCTCCACTGAAGCCGGCGGCACCCGTCTACGCACAACAACCCGCGCCGCAACTGGCCGCCGAGCTGCCGGTTTATGCGCCGGTCACTCCGGCACCGGATTACTGGGCACACCGTCCGGCACAGCCGCGCTTTGATCATCACGCACCCCACAACGACATGGCGTTGCAGCATTTGCCCGCGCCTGCCGCCGCCGCTGCGTCGCCCGTGCCTGCGTTGAAAGAGACCGCCGGATCGCATCGCGACAGCCCTGCAGCGCTGCGTGAGACCGACGTCGAAGCGATCCAAAGCCTGATCAAGAAGCTGGCCGACGAAGTCAACCTTGCCGAGCAAGCGCGCGACGACAGTCTGGCTGCGATCGCCCAAGCTGTTGCGCAGACGCCTGCACCGGCCGCGGGTGTGGCTGAAGCGCCGCCGGCACTTGCTGTTGCGCCAACCTCTGTTCCAGAGCTGGCTATTCCAGATATGTCGCATGGCCTTTCTCAGTCGCTGGATGCGTTGCGGGTTACCGCCGAGACCATGCGTCAGCCCTCGCATCTCGTGTTTGGTCACGAATTGCCGCCGCCCATTCCCGTTGCCCCAAGCAAAGGGGCGCTGCTGGCTGAAGCCATCGCAGCCGACCGGGCCGACGTGCTGCTCGAGCCGATCCTCGGATTGCGCTCGCAGGACGCGCAGCATTTCGAAGTGTCGCTGCGCTTGCGCGCGCCCGACGGCGCCGCACTCGACTGGACCGCTTCCGACGAGACCCTGCGCGGTACGGGTTTGCTGCCGTTGTTCGACGCGGCCAAGATCGCGCGCACCTCATCGGTCGCTCGCAGCCTCGGCGCGCGCGGCAAGACCGGCGCGGTGTTCTCGACCTACAGCGGTGAGGCGTTGACCGACGCGGCGTTCCTGGCTGCTGGGGCGACGGTCGCTGGCCCGCAGCGCTCGACGCTCGTGCTGACGTTCTCGCAGAGCGATGCCCGCGGTTTCGAAGCGCCGGAGTGGGCAGCCATTGGCGAGATGCGCGCGCTCGGGTTCAGGTTCGCGCTCTCGGAGGTTACCGATCTCGATATGGACCTTGAAGGCCTGGTCGCCGCCGGTTTTGAATTTGTGAAGCTCGAGGCCGACGTGTTCATGACGGGTCTACGCTCGCCGGCGGGCCTCATTCCCGCAACCGACGTGTGCCGGTTCCTGGCCGGCATGGGGCTGGGACTGATCGTCGAGCGCATCGATGACGAGGAGCGCTTTGCTCGTGTCACGACGTGCGGAGCCCTGTTCGGACAAGGCCAGTTGTTCGGCGGTCCGCGCGTTCTGAAAGCCGAGGCTTCGGGCGCTCAGGCGGCGGCATAAAGTCAGCGTTGCCTAGCCGGCGCGGGTGTGATCGGGTAGTCGTAGGTTCATGACACTCAACAACTCCGCTGTGGCCATTGCCGACAGCATCGCGCTGCTGACCTTGGACAAAGAAGTCTGGCTCGTTGATATCTGGGGCGTGATGCACAATGGCGTCGCGCCCTTTGCGCAAGCCGTCGCCGCTTGCGAGCGCTTTCGTGCCAGCGGCGGTACGGTCCTGCTGCTGTCGAATGCCCCGCGCCCGGCCGCTGGCGTCGCCGCTCAGCTGGCCCGCATCGGCGTAGCGCCCACAGCCTGGGACGCTATTGTCTCCTCTGGCGATGCGGCGCGCGCTTTTGTTGGCGCCTATGCGCCGGGCCCGGTTTACCATCTCGGCCCCGAACGCGATCTCAGTCTCTACGAGGGACTGGGTGTGCAGCTTGGGCCCCACGAGACGGCGGTCGCGATCGTTTGCACGGGCTTGTTGGACGACGAGACCGAAACGGCTGACGATTATAGCGGCGTCTTGCAAGTCTGTGCGCAGCGGGGCCTGCCGATGGTCTGCGCCAATCCCGATTTGACCGTCGAGCGCGGCGGCAAGATTATTCCGTGTGCAGGAGCCGTCGCGGCAGTTTACGAAAAGCTCGGTGGCCGGGTTACGTATGCGGGCAAGCCCTATTTGCCAGTTTATGACATGGCATTCGCACTGTTGGCGAAGCTGCGCGGGCACGAAGTCGATAAGGCGAAAGTTCTAGCGATCGGCGATGGCATCCGCACCGACATAGCGGGCGCGGCAAACGCTGGAGTGCAATCGGTTTACATCGCGAGTGCCGTGCATTTGGGCGCCGATCATCCACTCGATGCGGTAGCTCTCGAAGCGCTGTTTCCGCCGGGATCGCCCAAGCCCACGGCGGCCATGGCGGCACTGACGTGGCGCTGACGGCGGTCTTCAGACCACCAGCACGATTTTGCCGATGTGCTCGCTTGTTTCCATGCGTGCGTGCGCCTCGCTGGCGCTGGCGAGCGGGAAGGTGCTGTCGAGCACAACTTTGACTTGACCGCTCGCGATCAGCGGCAGGACTTGGTTCTCAACGGCGCGCGCGATTGCGGCTTTGACGTCTAAACTCCTCACCCGCAAGGTCGAGCCCGTCAGCGTCAAACGCTTCAACATAACCCGCATCAGATCGAGCGATGCCGTCGAGCCCTTCTGGAAACCGATATTGACGAGACGGCCATCCTCGGCGAGCGCGCGCACGTTCTTCTCGATGTAGTCGCCGCCGACCATGTCGAGAATGACGTCGACGCCACGGCCAAGGGTTGCGTCCTTTATAGCGCTCGAGAAATCATGTGTTTTGTAGTTGACGGCGACATCGGCGCCCAAGTCCCGGGCGGCAGCACACTTGTCGTCCGATCCGGCCGTCGTGATGACCTTGGCGCCAAAGGCTTTGGCAAGTTGAATAGCCGTGACACCAATGCCGCTGGTGCCGCCGTGGACGAGGAACCATTCGCCCGCCTTAAGGCCGCCGCGCTCGAAGACATTGTGCCAGACGGTGAAGAAGGCTTCGGGGATTGCGGCAGCTTGCGCCATCGGCAGTGCAGCCGGCACGGCCATGCAGGCAGCCTCGTCGGCGAGGCAGTACTGCGCATAGCCGCCGCCATTGACGAGCGCCATGACCGCGTCGCCAGCCTTGAAGCGCTCGGTTCCTGTCCCCGTTGCCACGACCCGGCCGGCGACCTCGAGGCCCGGCAAATCGGAATGGCCCTTGGGCGCCGGATAGAGGCCCTTGCGTTGCATCACGTCGGGCCGGTTGACGCCCGCGGCTGCGACTTCAATCAGGATTTGGCGTTTTCCCGGGGCAGGGAGCTCGCGTGTAACGGGTGCCAGCATCTCAGGCCCGCCCGGGCCGCTGATGGCAAC
>JANNUW010000673.1:0-5061 GCA_031414095.1 Hyphomicrobium sp.
GCTATAAGCAGGGTCCTTCCTATCTGCGTCGTGCTCCCCCGCCCAGCAAACCGGTCTTCTCGCTCTTCTTTCAATGAAGCCCGAAAGCTCGCATCCATAAAAAAAGCGGCGATCAAATCCTGATCGCCGCTTTTTCTTTGCCGTTCAAGTCGTGAGAGATCAGGGCGTAGCGGGTGCAGCGGCGGGCGCGGGCTGCGCAGCCGGTGCCAGGCCTGTCGGCAAAGCGTCGTTCTTGTAGGCGACATACGAAAGGCCACCAAAAACCGCGCCGAAAACGACGGCGGTGACGAGTGCGTTCACGAAGCGGTTGCTGAATGAAAGCATGTTGCCGATCAGGTCGACCACGAACACGATTGCCGACGCGACCAAGACCGGCTCCAGCCAGGCTAAATCGGCCGGTGCCGCGATGGTGCGCGGAATGCTGTCCTTGAACATCATGTAGAACAGGACGCCCGACAGCAGTGCGAAGATGATGGCTGTGACCAGAGCATTCATAAAGCGGCTGCTGAACGACAGGATGTTACCAATGAGGCCGACGACAAAAACGACGGCTGACATTACGACCACCGGCTCAAGCCAGGTGAATTCCGCAGGCATAAACATGAAGCTTCCCCGTATTTTTCAACGCCTGTTAAACAGCGCCTAGCCGATGCATAGACCACCTTCGCGGCGATGTCATGAGAGTTTGGCTCGTTTGCAGTGGATGGGCTAGCCAGCGTGCCGGCAACAGAACGCTGCCTGACGGCCGGCTGGCGCGCCTATTCCAGCACACCTAAGATGTCACTTTCTTTCATAATCAAAAGGTCTTGGCCGTCTATTTTGACCTCGGTGCCCGACCATTTTTCAAACAAGACTTGGTCGCCTTTTTTCACGCCGAGCGCGACGAGCTTGCCTTTTTCATCGCGCGTACCCGGGCCAGCGGCGATGATCTCGCCCTTTTGCGGCTTCTCGCCAACGGTGTCGGGGATGATGATTCCGCTCGCGGTTTTCGTTTCAAGATCAGCACGTTTGACGACGACTCTGTCGTGCAAGGGGCGGAATTTCATAGGACCGGCTCCGTTGATTGTTGGTCATTCCGGGCTGCTCGCATTAGGCCGCGCCCGCTCATTCAAAAACAATAAACGGCAGCGGCGGTCAATTGTCTTGGCTGACCGCCAGCGCCGCGCGTGAAATTTGCCCAAACCTGTTCAAAAATCGATCGTATACGTCTATTTTACTTACAAGGGCATAATTTTCTTGTATACAACCATAAGGTGCATAACCTAACTGCGAACATTAATCTTTTGGAGCAAATACGATGTCGGCAATCCCTGGCCAGATCGACAAAAGCAACTTTGTATCTGACTTTCATACGCAGGAAACGGACGTGGAATTGACGGCCCGATCTCTCGCCGAACTGCGCTTGGATCGCTTGAGCTACATCGCTGACATGATCAGCGAGCTGCAAGTCATGGCTCACGAAACCAAATGCCAGACGCTTGCGGGAATCCTGGGGCTGGCCCAAGCCGAAGCGACGCAGCAGCGGGTAGGCCGCATCCGCGAGTATGACAGGTGAGGTCATGGTCCAAGCGGCCCGTGGTCCGGTAGCCCGTGCTCCTCGGAGGGCCGCAGCGAGACGAGTTGGGCTCCGTGCCGCTCGATACGGCCAGCCAGATCGAGTTCCATGACGATGCTGCGCACGTCGCGCACGCTAAGCGTCGTGGCGCGGCCGACCTCATCCAAGTCGATGGGGTGTGGCCCGAGGGCTTGCACGACGGACTGCCGATCGGCGTCGGACACACTGGGAGGACTGGTGGCGAAGGGCGATGGCTGCCAGGCCGGCGGCGCCAAAATTTCACGAAACGCCAGTTTATTGAGTCCAGCCATTGGCTCGAGCGTTTCGACGATATCGCGGGCTTCCGTTACCAGAGTTGCGCCGGTTTTCAGCAATTGATTGGTGCCTTCGGCGCGCGGGTCGAGCGGGTGACCGGGCACGGCGAAAACCTCGCGACCCTGCTCGCCGGCAAGCCGCGCGGTCAGCAGGGTGCCCGAGCGGCGCGCGGCTTCGATGACCAGCACGCCCAGAGCCAAGCCTGAAATGATTCGATTGCGGCGGGGAAAGTCGCCGGCACGCGGCTTGAAACCGGGCGGCATTTCGCTGACGACGCAGCCCAATTCGCAAATGCGGCGATAGAGGTCGGCATGTTCGGGCGGATAGACATTGTCGATGCCGCCGGCCAGCACGGCAATGGTGCCGGTGGCAAGGCTCGCTTCGTGGGCAGCGCCATCGATCCCGCGCGCCAGACCGGATGCAATGATCAAGCCTGCCCGGCCGAGTTCGAGGGCAAATTGTTTGGCGAGCTTGAGGCCCGCGGCCGACGCCAAGCGCGAGCCGACGATGGCGACGGCTGGCAACTGCAGTAGATCGATCTTGCCGCGCACGTAAATCATGGGTGGCGGAACCTCGATCACAGCCAGCGCCTTGGGATAGCCGGGTTCGAGCGTGAAGAGCGGTTCCGCGCCAATGCGACGGGCATGAGCGAGTTCATCCTCCGCGCGCGATTTCGGACAGATGCGAAGCGCCCTGCCGCCGCCACGGCGCGCCAGTTCGGGCAACGCGTCAAGGGCCGCTGTTGCCCCGCCAAAGGTGTTGATTAATTCGCGGAATGTGACTGGCCCGACGTTGCCTGAACGGATCAGGCGCAAGCAGGCGACGCGTTCGCTTTCGCCGAGCGCTGCAACCGGAAGCGGGGCTGGCGTAAACAGCGATGTCTGCTTAGGCCCTGGTTCCAGCTTTGCTATCCCCGATTTTATTTTCCCCGATCCTGGGCTCTTCGCCTCTCGCCAGCCGGCCGATGTTGGTGCTGTGCTTCCAAATAAGCAGGGCCGACATGATAGCGGCCAAAAGGGCTTCTGCACTGTCGCCTTGCAGGGCTAGCACGCCGGGCGTGAGAAGGCTCGCCGCTAAGGCCGAGAGAGACGAGTAGCGCGTGACGACGGCGACGAGCAGCCAGGCCGCGCAGAATATTAAGGCCGCCGGCCAGAAGACTCCGGCCAGCACGCCTATGTAGGTCGCGACACCCTTGCCACCCTTAAAACCGAGCCAGACCGGATAGATGTGACCCAGAAACGCGCCGAGCCCCGCGAGCAAACCAGCTAAAATCTGGATGCCGTAATGGCCTCCGACCGCCTGTGCGATCAGGACGGCAGCCGTGCCTTTCACGGCATCGAGAGCAAGTGTGAGGGCCGCCAGCCCCTTGTGTCCGGTGCGCAGCACGTTCGTCGCGCCGATGTTGCCCGAGCCAATTTTGCGCACATCTCCCAAGCCGGCGGCGCGCGTCAAAAGATAGCCAAACGGAACCGATCCAAGAAGATACCCAATCGCCAATGCTGCGGCGGCGGGCAAAGTGAAGAGTGTGTCCATTGCAGTTCCGCAGTAAAGTGAAGCACTCGGCTGCGACCCTATCGGCAGACGATCGCTGGAGCAACCAGTGGCTATGCTTGTAGGCCCCGCTTCAGCTAAGGAAACGTATGACAGCCGTACCCCCGCTCGAAGACATCAACCTCTTTTCATCCGACATGGCTTTGCAGGAAGCTATGGCGCGCGAAGGTGCGGGTTCGGCGGTCAAGCGGCTGGCGGGCTTTGGACTTGTCACGGGCAGTGCGGCCACCATGGAGCGCGGGCGGCTTGCCAATGCGCATATCCCGGCCCTCATAACCCACGATCGCAACGGCGAGCCGGCGGGACGGGTGGAGTTTCACCCGAGCTACCATGACCTTATGAGTATGAGCGTTTCGGAAGGCCTCCAGTCGGCAGCGTTCGTGCCTCCTCAGATGCCGTCAGCGGGTGCAGCCTCGCGCCAGGGGGCGTATGTGGCGCGCGCGGGCGGTCTCTATATGGCTGCTCAAGTCGATGCCGGACATGCGCGGTCGATCAGTATGACCCACAGCGGCGTGCCGGCACTCAGCCGGCAGGCCGAACTCGCGGACCTTTGGCTGCCGAAAATTTCGTCGCGCTCCTACGATAGCGGCGCCAGTGAACCGGGGGCCAAGTCATCTCTCAATCTCGCCTTTGCATTTGCCGAAAGTCCCGTACGCGATACCGCCACCAACGCGACCGTTCTTTCTCAAGAGGGCGCTGAGGGTGGCGCATTGTTCGCGCTGACCGGCGTCACGTGGAGTGTGGCTGCTCCTTCATCAGACGGTCTTTTGGTGCTGGCGCAGTCGCGCAAGGGCTCATCGTTGTTTCTAGTGCCGCAGGTCTTGCCAGATGAAAAGCGCAATGGGGTCCACATCCGCCGCTTGAATTCGCGCTTAGGGTTGCGGTCGTGTGCTCTGGGTGAGGTCGAGTTTGCCCGCGCCCACGGGATCTTGCTGGGTGAAGAAGGAAAAGGCAAAGATCTGTTGCGCGAGACCATTCTTCACGCGCGTCTCGATACTGTCATCGTGGTCGCGGCTTTGATGCGCCAAGCCCTGGCTCAAGCGATCCATTTCGCCGAGCACACGGTCAACGGCGGCAGCGTCGTGTGGACCAAGCCCGCCGTTTTGCAAACGCTTGCCGACATGGCGCTCGATGCAGAAGGCGCCAGTGCGCTCGGGTTTCGCTTGGCGCGCGCCTTCGACCGGGCGTCGGACGAGCGGGCGGCGGCGTGGCGCCGGTTGATGACGCCGGTCTCTGTTTACTGGGTGTCGCGGCGATCGAGCGTGCTGGCGGCCGAAGCCATCGAGGTTCTCGATGCCAGCGGTTGTGCTGAAGACTGGCCGGTGGCGCGGCTCTACAGGGATTGTCCCGCCGCGGCGATGGCGGACGGGACATCGACCGCAATGGCGCTCGAGGTATTGCGCATCCTGCAACGCGAACCCGAGGTGGCGCAATCGGTCATGGAAGAGCTCGGCCAAGCGGCAGGCGACGATCCCCACCTTATGGCCGCTCATGCGCGGATCGAGGCGCTGCTGCATGATCCGAGGCGTCTGGATGGCCGCGCGCGCCTGCTGGTGGAAGCCCTCGCTGTGCTCGCTGCGGGGACGATTTTGCGGGCGCATGGACCGGCTGCCGTCGCCGATGCCTTCATCATGTCCCGC
>JANNUW010000674.1:0-5591 GCA_031414095.1 Hyphomicrobium sp.
CGAAGACGAAGACCTGATCCAGCGCGAAGAGATGGTCGTCACCGTTTCGCACAAGGGCTACATCAAGCGCGTGCCATTGTCGGCCTATCGCGCGTGGTCATACCCGAGCGGCCCTTGCCGCCGCGCCGCTGCGCGCGATAGGCCGACAATGGCACGCGCTTGATGTAGCCCTTGTGCGAAACGGTGACGACCATCTCTTCGCGCTGGATCAGGTCTTCGTCTTCGACCTCGCCCTCGATGTCGAGAATTTCGGTCTTGCGCGGCGTCGAGAACTCGTCGCGGATGCTGGTCAGCTCGCCCATAATGATGCTGATAATGCGCGCGCGCGACGACAGGATCTCGAGATACTCTTTGATTTCAGCGGCGATCTTGATCAACTCGTCGGCGATTTCATCGCGGCCAAGTGCAGTCAGGCGTGCCAAGCGCAGATCGAGAATGGCCTTGGCTTGGTCGTCCGACAACCGATAGGTGCCATCCGTATTCAAGAGATGGCGCGGATCGGCGATCAGCTCGATCAGAGGTGCCATATCCTTGGCCGGCCAGTCGCGCGCCATAAGTTCCTCTTTGGCAACGGCGGGCGAGGGCGAAAAGCGGATGAGCTTGATAACTTCGTCGATGTTGGCGACCGCAATAGCAAGACCCACCAACACGTGCGCGCGGTCGCGGCACTTGGTCAGCAGGTACTTGATGCGCTTGGTGACGACCTCTTGGCGGAAGGCGGTGAATGCCTGCACCATGTCCTTGAGGTTGAGCTGTTGGGGCCTGCCGCCGTTGATCGCCAGCATGTTGGCGCCGAACGTCGTCTGCAGATCCGAGAAACGCCACAGCTGATTGAGCACCACGTCGGCAATCGCGTCGCGCTTCAGTTCAATGACGATGCGCATGCCTTCGCGGTTGCTTTCGTCCCACAGGTCGGAAACGCCTTCGAGCTTCTTCTCGCGCACCATGTCGGCGATCTTTTCGATCAGCGTGCGCTTGTTGACCTGATAGGGGATGGCGGTGACGATGAGGGCTTCGCGGTCTTTACGCAGGTTCTCGACATGCACCTTGGCGCGCATGATGATCGAGCCACGACCCTTGTGGTAGGCCGACAGAATGCCGCCGCGGCCAAGGATGAGGCCGCCGGTCGGGAAGTCCGGGCCTTGCACGATCTGGCACAATTCGTCGATGGTGATGGCCGGATTGTTGAGCTCGGCGATGCAGGCGTCGATGACTTCGCCCAGGTTGTGGGGCGGAATATTGGTCGCCATGCCGACGGCGATGCCGCCCGCGCCGTTGACCAGCAAGTTGGGGAACTTCGCCGGCAGAACCGTCGGCTCCATCAGGCGATCGTCGTAGTTGGGTTTGAAGTCGACGGTCTCCTTGTCGAGATCGTCGAGCAGACTGATGGCGATTTTCATCAGCCGGGCTTCGGTATAGCGGCTGGCAGCGGGTGGATCACCATCGACCGAACCAAAGTTGCCCTGGCCGTCGACCAGCGGCACACGTAGCGAAAAATCCTGCGCTAACCGTACGAGCGCGTCGTAGATCGCGAGATCGCCATGGGGATGCAGGTCGCCCATCACTTCGCCAACCACCTTGGCCGACTTGATGTGCTTCTTGGGCGGCATCAGGCCGAGCTGGTTCATGGCGTAGAGAATGCGGCGATGCACGGGCTTCAGGCCGTCGCGCACGTCTGGCAGCGCCCGCGAGACAATCACGCTCATGGCGTACTCGAGGTACGAGCGCTTCATCTCGTCGGAGATATTGATGGGGCGGATATCACTCGGACCGGTGGGGCCGGGGGTGTCGCTCTGGTCTGCCAAGAGAGGCGTATCCTATCGTTTGCGCGTATCGCGCGGGTAAATTGCGCGTATTGCGAAGGTGATGTGCGCGGGGACGCGAAGCTGATCTGCGACGCGCCAACGGCTTGAAATCGTGAGTTCGTTTCGAAGGCTGACGGAGCGCTCGAGAGCGCGCGCGCTTCGCTGCCGCATTGATAGTACATTGGCGCAAAAAACGCCAATGTTTGAGGGCATTGTTCGCGCTTTTCCCCAGCCTCAGATCCCCGTTTTTGCGCCGCGGAATAGGCGCATTGTCACAGGTCCTCATGACTTGTTCGCCGGTGCCTAAGGGATTATGTGGCTTGAGCGCTTTTTCTCAGTAATGTGAGCGCTCGATGCCGGATAGGCTGAGCAACGGGCTCGCTGCCGGACTGTACAAGGATGATATCTCATGACGAAACATCTGGTGCCCGCCCTGGTGGCGATGCTGTGCGCCACGACCGCGGTGAGCGGCTTTGCTTTTGCTGAAGATGCCCGCATCCCGGCCGGCGTGTTCACCAACGCCCAAACGTCCGATCAGTATCTCGCCCGCGATACGCTCATCGGGGCGAAAATCTACGGTGCAGACGGCAAGATTATCGGCGATATCGAAGATCTGATCATCAACGAGTACAATCTCGTGACCGGCGTCGTCATGGGCACGGGCGGCTTCCTTGGCGTTGCCGAGAAAAAAATTGGCGTCAACGTGCAGGCTTTGAAGTTCTCCGAGAAGGACGGCAAGTCGCAAATCTCGCTGCCAGAAGCGACCCCGGAAGTTCTCGGCGCCGTCGAGGCCTACACGCGCACAGCGCCGAAAAAGTCGCTCGTCGAGCGCGCCATGGAAAAAACCCAGGAGCTGACCGACAAGGCAACTTCGACAGCCAAGTCAGCCGCGGATGGCGCCAAGCCCGCCCTCGACAGCGCCGCCGAAAAGACCAAGGACGCTTACGAGAAGGCCAAGGAAGCAGCCAAGCCTGCACTCGACAGTGCGATTGAAAAGACCAAAGAAGCCTACGAGAAAGCCAAGGAAGCGGCTCAGCCTGCCGTCGATGCCGCTAAGGAAGCCGTCAACAGCGCGGTCGACAAAGCGACCAAAGCGATGGATGAAGTGACAGCCCCCGCTCCTACGACGCCCGAAGTCACGCCTGTTCCAGCGCCCGCGCCTGAAGTCGCACCGGCCCCCGCGCCAACGCCGTAAACTGGCATTGCCCTGGAAAAGTAAAAATCCCCGTCGCACTGGCGGGGTTTTTTATTGCCTAATCGCCGAAGCATCACGAATGAACGGCGAGACGTGCTCAGGCCGCACCCCTAGACCGACCATCCGGGCCGGGAAGCGACGCAAATAGGGGAAGCGCTGCAACAGGCGAAAGACGATCGGCGGCCGCATCGGTCCCTCATCGCGCAGCGTCGGCACGATGACCCGGTTCTGCACGAGCACCTGCATGGCCTGGGTCGCGCGTGTGGGAAACAGGCGCCGTTTCTGAACGGCCGCGAGATCGGCGTCGCTCAGCGTCCCGGCGAGCAGCGGCCGGGCCAGAATGTTAGCCGCGGCGACCGCGTCTTGCACCGCGAGATTGATACCAACACCGCCAACCGGCGACATGGCGTGCGCCGCATCGCCGATGAACAACAACCCGGGCTTATGCCACGTCGTCAGCCGGTTGACCTGCACGGTCAGAAGTTTGAGGTCATCAAATGAGTGTACGTCCTTGGCGCGTTCGGCAGCAAACGGCAGCAAAGTGCCTAGACCCTCGTGAAACGCGTCGAGGCCGGCGGATTTGATTGCCTCGAATGTGCCCTTCGCAATGACATAGGCGCACTGCCAATAGTCGCCGCGATTGAGCATCACGAATATGCGGCCGCGATCGAAGCGGCCTTGCGTTTCGCCGATGTCGCTCTCATGGCGCGGCAACCGGAACCAGAGCGCGTCCATCGGCGCGCCGAGGTCTTCGAGTTCAAGGCCCGATTTTGCGCGCAGAATCGAACTGCGGCCATCGGCACCGATGACGAGGTTGGAACGGACACGCAACGCCCCCTCCGCCGTAAGTCCGGCGAGCCCCACGACGTCGCCATTCTCCGAGACGAGATCGGTCGCTTGCGTGCGCATCATTAGTTCGAAGTTGGGATAGCGGCGCGCCTCCTCAGCCAGAAGATTGAGGAAATCCCATTGCGGCATCATCGCGATGAACGGGCAGCGCGCGGCAACGCCCTTGAAATCCGCGAGCGGCAGCTTCTCGGACCCAAATTGAGCGGTCAAGCGCGGCACCTTTTGATGCGGCAGTTGCAAAAGCTTTTCGAGCAGGCCGAGCTCGTGCATCACTTCGAGCGTCGAGGGATGAATAGTATCGCCGCGAAAATCGCGCAGGAAATCCGCATGCTTTTCTAAAACGAGGACCGAGACGCCCGCCCGCGCCAGCAACAGGCCGATCATCAGCCCCGCTGGACCGCCGCCAGCTATGCATATTTGAACGTCTCTCTCAGCCACCATCATCGGCGAAATTTCCCACACCCTTCGCACGATCGCCAATCAAATATAATGACGGTTCAGTCCATAACGATAGGCACGTGAATTTATTTTTCCCGGCGATGCGAAGTGCAGCCCGGGATTACTTCCGCTTTTTCGATGGCTTCTTGCCGGACTGTGCCTCGGAGCGCTCCGGCGGCGGTGCGCCCGTCGCGACGGTCGAGACTTTTGGAACAGCACCAAATTGTTGGAGCCCGGCCACTTCGTTCTCGGGCGGCGTTCGGTTCGACTGGTTGCTTGCGGTCGGGAGAGCCAGCATACCGTCACCATCGGAGTTTGCCGTCTTGCCCGGCCGCACGTCAGGCCAAACGGCCTGCAGCGCTCTCATGGCGAGAGGCTCGAGCGCCGATCCGTCGGCCTCGATGTAAGCTTTCATGGTTTCGCGCATCCGCGGCTCCCAGTACCGGCGGACATGACTCGACATCTCGGCGATCGCGCGCTCCTCGCCCTGGATCGCAAGATTTTTCGAGATCTGGTTCGCCATCATGACGAGTTTATCCGATGGCTTAGCGTGCATGACGAACCTCTGAGTTCTGGATAGGGCTGGATTTGCAGGTGGTGGAATCTTCGGCGGTAACGGCGACGCGCTCGGGAACAGTGAAAACCTCAAAACCATCGGAGCGCGCGATGGCGATCAATGTGATGCCAGCTAGCTCGGCGGTGCGGATGGCGAGTGCCGTCGGCGCTGAAACGGCGACGATCACTTGCGCGCCGAGCCGTGCCGATTTCTGTACCATCTCGACCGACACGCGGCTCGTCAAAACGACAAAGCCGGCATTGATATCCGTTCCCGATCGCAGCAGCGCGCCGACGAGTTTGTCGAGCGCATTGTGCCGGCCGACATCTTCGCGCACGACGATGGTACCCGTAGAGGGCGTGAAGAACGCCGCAGCGTGAACCGCGCGGGTGCTCACGTTCAGGGCTTGCGCGGGAGCCAGCGCGGCAAGTGCGCGATGCACGTCGTCGCGCAATATGACCAAGCCAGAAGCCACTTTCGGCGGCGCGGGGACAGCAGCGGCGAGGCTCTCGACCCCGCACAGGCCGCAGCCCGTCGGGCCGGTTATGGCGCGGCGGCGGGCGACGAGCTTTTGACCGGCTTCAGGGACCAGCCACATGCGGGCTTCAATGCCGTCGGGCTGTTCGACGATCGTCAGCTCGGTGATGTCGGCAGCGCACGTAATTTGGCCTTCGGTAAAGCTGAAGCCGATGGCGAAGTCTTGCAAGTCGGAGGGCGTCGCCATCATCACGGCCTGCGTGCTGCCGTC
>JANNUW010000675.1:0-3095 GCA_031414095.1 Hyphomicrobium sp.
GGCCCGGGACCAACTGATCGGCAAGTTAAAGCGCGCGTTACGAGACGAACGCCTGCGCGGGCTATCGGGCCACTGGACGTACGATCTCGCCCGTCACACACAATTGCTGGCAGCTTACAATTGTGAGCTGGCGGAGCGAAAGGCAGCCGCCTGTGGTGGGCTTGAGGCCCGCAACCTCTAACGTCAGGTCTCGCTATCACGCCGCGTGCCGAGACCCATTTTCTTGGCAAGATCAGACCGCGCGCGCGCGTAATTGGGCGCCACCATCGGGTAGTCGTGGGGCAATTCCCATTTTTCCCGATATTCTTCGGGCGACAAATTGTAGTGCGTGCGCAAGTGGCGTTTCAGCGATTTGAATTTTTTGCCGTCTTCGAGGCACACGATGTGGTCGGGCATGATCGACCTCTTAACCGGAACTTTTGGTTTTAATTCCTCGCGGACGGGAATGCTCGACCCGTCGCCCGTGGCCGACGAAAGAGCGGCGAACGTATCTTGGATGAGCCGAGGAACATCGCTGGCGCTGATGCTGTTGTTGCTGACGAAGGCCGCAACAATCTTTGCAGTCAACTCCATAAACTCGGGTTTCTCGTCACCCATTTTTCGTCGTTCCTTATAAAACGGTTCAAACGGCCTGTCGATTCGGGCTATACCGCACACAAACAAACGGCATAACTGGCCCCGTGTCAACTATAGTTGATAGTACTTGGATTTGGCGTGCAATTGACTGCCTTTCCGAGAGCGAAAACTACGAAAATACATGATGCGACCAGTCCTACGGACTCAAACCCGAATTCTAACTT
This sequence comes from Hyphomicrobium sp., assembly GCA_031414095.1. GTDB lineage: Bacteria > Pseudomonadota > Alphaproteobacteria > Rhizobiales > Hyphomicrobiaceae > JANNFX01. Next base: position 801 of record JANNUW010000675.1, read on the forward strand.
TGGAGATGCAGCATTGTCAGTTCCCGGCACCCCGGCACGCTCAGGCGGCATGGCACCACGCGCCATCAAGAAGCCGTGCTCTGTCACGCACCACGGACACAAGCTGAGCGACGACTATGCCTGGCTGCGCGCTTCCAATTGGCAAGAGGTCATGCGCGATCCCTCCTCGCTCGACCCCGAAATACGCAGCTATCTCGAAGCCGAGAACGCCAATACTAAGCTGCAACTGGCCGACACCGACGCGCTGCAAGCCACTTTGTTTGCCGAAATGAAAGGCCGCCTGAAGGCCGATGACCGCACCGTGCCGACGCCCGACGGGCCGTTCGAGTATTTCTCCACGTTCGTCAAAGGTGGCCAATACCCGCGCCTGATGCGCCGGCCTCGCGCAGGCGGTGACGAGCAGGTTCTGCTCGACGGCAATATTGAGGCCGCCGGTAAGACGTACTGGGGCCTTGGCGCGACATCGCATAGCCCCGACCACCGGCTCTTCGCCTACGCGGTCGATGACAAGGGCTCGGAACTCTACTCCATTCGAATCCGGGACTTGGCGAGCGGGATCGATCTTCCCGACGTCATCGAAGACGCGCGCGGCGACCTCGTGTGGGCCAACGACAGCCAGACTTTGTTGTACGTGCGGCTCGACGACAACCATAGGCCCCTGTTCGTGCATCGCCACATCATCGGCCAACCCGTCTCGACCGACACGCTCGTCTATGAGGAAAAGGACACGGGGTACTACGTCTCGATCGGCAAGACGCAGTCGAAGAAGTACATCCTCATCAATGTGCACGATCATCAATCTAACGAGGTGCACCTGATCGATGCCGATGCGCCCACGCAGGCGGCCGTCATGGTCGAAGCGCGCAAGCAGGGCCACGAATATCACGTCGAGCACCACACCGGCCGCCTGATCATCACGACCAATTCGGATGGCGCGGAAGATTTTCGCATCGTCGAAACGCCGGTCGCCGCTCCCGGTCAGTCCAACTGGCGGGAGCTGATCGCCCACAAGCCTGGCCGTCTGATCATCGAAGCCACCGTTTTTGCAGGCTACCTGGCTCGCCTCGAACGGGAAGAGAGTTTGCCGCGCATCATTATCCGCGACCTCAACAGCGGCCAGGAACACGCCATCGCATTCGATGAGGAGGCCTATTCGCTCGGCATGTTTTCCGGCGAAGAGTTCGATACGCAGACGTTGCGCTTCAGCTATTCCTCGATGACGACCCCGGCCGAAACGACCGATTACAATATGCAAACGCGAGAACGCGTGCTGCGCAAGCGTCAGGAAGTTCCTTCCGGGCACAACCCCGAAGACTACGTGACACGCCGCCTGTTTGCCCCGGCGTCCGACGGTGAACTGGTGCCGGTTTCCCTGCTCTACCGCAAGGATACGCCGCTCGACGGCACCGCGCCGCTGTTTCTCTACGGCTATGGCGCCTATGGCATCTCGATCCCGGCGTCGTTTGCCACCGCGCGGCTGTCACTGGTCGATCGCGGATTCATTTATGCAATTGCCCACATTCGCGGCGGCAAGGACAAAGGCTATCGCTGGTACAAGAATGGCAAACACGAGACCAAGACCAATACGTTCACCGACTTCATCGCTGCAGGCGAACATCTGATCGCGCAAGGCTTCACGACGCGCGGACACATCGTCGCCAATGGCGGTTCGGCCGGCGGAATGCTGATGGGTGCGGTTGCCAACATGGCGCCCGATCTCTTCCTCGGCATCATTGCGGACGTGCCTTTTGTCGATGTGCTCAACACGATGCTCGACGACACGCTGCCCCTCACGCCTCCCGAATGGCCCGAATGGGGCAACCCTATCACGAGTGCCAAAGACTTCGGCACGATCAAATCGTATTCGCCCTACGACAACGTCGAAGCCAAGGCCTATCCGCACATTTTTGCGTTCGGCGGCCTCACCGATCCGCGCGTGACCTATTGGGAGCCGGCCAAGTGGATCGCCAAGCTGCGCGACATGAACACAAGCTCCAATCTCGTCCTTCTCAAAACCAATATGGACGCGGGCCACGGCGGGGCGTCTGGGCGCTACGAGGCTCTTAAAGAGGTGGCCGTCGATTACGCTTTTGCCCTCAAGATTGCGGGCAAAGTCTCGAACCCGGCCTAGACCGTCGCAAGGGGTCGCACGAGCGGGCTTGCCAGAACCGGTAAACCCGCTCATATCTCTGCCCAATGCTCCCTTCGTCTATCGGTTAGGACGTCAGATTCTCATTCTGAAAAGACGGGTTCGACTCCCGTAGGGAGCGCCATCTGCGAACATAACTGCGAACC
>JANNUW010000676.1:0-3876 GCA_031414095.1 Hyphomicrobium sp.
GTGCTGGGCGCCGACTTCGACAACGACCGCGCGTTCATGAATGATGTCGTCGTTCCCTGGTGCCGTGGGCAGAAGATCGAGGTTACGCGCTCGCGCGCCTACAAGAAGAACGATCAAGCCTTCGTCGAGCAGAAGAATGGCGCGGTCGTCCGCCGCCTCGTCGGCTACGGCCGCTTCGAGGGGATCGAGGCGGCCAACATATTAGTTCGTCTGTAAGCGGCTTCACGGCTGCACTCCAACTTCTTCCAGCCGTCGTTCAAGCTGAAGGACAAACGACGTGAGGGTGCCAAGGTGATCAAACGCTATCATGTGCCGGCGACACCCTATGCGCGTGCGTTGGCGCATCCGAAGGTGAGCAAGGCTGTCAAGAAGCGTCTGCGGGAGCTCTATCGTACCCTCGATCCTGTCGCGCTGCTTGCGGAGATGCGTGCAGCTCAGGCTGAACTCGGCACGCGCGTCGACTGTCCTCGCCGGCAAGATCGCAACGGTATGCCCGCCAGCGCCGGATGCGGTGACCTTTGCCAAGGCGCTCGGTAAAGATTTGCATGGTGGAGAGCAGCGCGTCATCCATCGGCGGATGCACAAGCCTTACAAGAAGCGGGTCCGGATGCCCTCCATGCTCGATCCACATCTTGCGGATATCGAGGTGTGGCTTGGGGCCGAGCCTGGTCTCACCGCGGTCGTCATCCTCGACCGCTTGGCCGAGCGTTGCCCAGGCCAGTTCGGGCCACCGCAACACACGATCGTGCAGCGCCTACTGAAAGCTTTGCGACGTAAAGCTGCCAGTGACTTGATTGCCAGCGTCACTCCCTCGGTAACCAGGTTCACTGAAATCGGTAACAGAACTATGGCTCCGGCGAAACGCAACTACACTTGACGTTGCCTCCGGCTGCATCGGTGTTAGTGCTATGAGCGAACAGTAACCCGGTCTCAATCTGCCCCTGCTTTCGCGACCATTAGACCCTGCACACCAAACCTCTTCGCACCCCCGACGACGCTCTTCCCTAGTCACATCCCCCTGCAGGCCATCAGGGGGAAGAAATGCGGGCCGCCGGGGGTGGACTGCCTCCGGTCGGGCTCCGCCCTCCCTCCGTCAGCCCAACCCCGGCGCTCGTCCCATTCGGATCGTCGCGCAGCAGCGCGCTGCGCGCCTTCGGTAACATTCCCAGCTGAGGTAATACGGGGGGCAGAGTTCCGCCGATTGACAGCAGACAAATCAGCCGCTTCAGCGAGGTAGTATTGCTCCGGCTTTTACACACGCCCGTCACCTCGAACCTCACCATCAGCATTGACTACGAATTGCCAGTCTTAGGTATCTGGCGAGCAGCGGGGTGGCTGCTTGCCGACGTTTACAGTCTCTGGTGCCTGACGCGCATGATCAGTGCCAGCAAGCGCGATCTTGAACAACAGGGTGGATCGCGATGATCACCGTGCAGAGGGCGCAAACCAGCTGGGTTCCTGTCATGCGCTTGTAAACGCCGGAGCGAATTGCAGCGACTCAATCGCAAGAATGGCACGGACGACGTTCACGAATTAAAAGTTCCTAGGGGCAGGATGATCCATCAGCGCAATAGGTCAAATCCACATTACGTCGCAGGAGTCAGAGATGCCAACCAGTGTCTAGTTTGAAACGGCAAGCATCTACTTTGCGAAGTCTAGAATTTAGCAGCTAACGGTAAGAAAGGCGGCCCCGCGGGAGTGAGTAGGTTCAGCAGTCGTGGTCGCCGCGTCATTCAAAGGAGTCCTATCCGTGTTTTTCGACCCATACTTCATGGTGATGGTCATAGTGCATGCGATGTATGAAATGCGATACCTGCCCCATTCTGTTCACACATCTGCGCGCGCAAGGGTCATGACTCGTGGCCACCTGCGTAACGCTTCAGTGCTTCGATGCGATCCTCGACTCCGGGATGCGTGGCAAGCCAACCGCTCTCGGCCGGAACGTCGTCTGGGCTTTCAATGAAAAAAGCCTGCATCCGTGATGGCACATCTGGAATGATGGCATTCGACGAGATCTTGCGCAGTGCTGAGATCATCGCGTCAGGGTTCTTGGTCAGTTCGACGGAACCGGCGTCGGCCAGGAACTCTCGCGAGCGCGATATCGCGAACCGAATGAGAGTTGAGACGCCCCAGGAGATCAAGATGATCGCGATCGCGACAACGATCGCGATAATGGCACCGCGCCCGCCATCGCCCCGCCCGCGATTTTCGTCCGAGCCCCGTTGCCGGCCATGCCGAGGCGACAGCCCATATGGAAACCGCCAACTTCGAATAAGCAGGTCGCCGACGAACGCAAAAATACCAGCGAAGATCACGGCGACGACCATCAGCTGGGTATCCCGATTGCGAATATGCGTAAGTTCGTGTCCCAGAACAGCTTCGATCTCTGCTTCGCTAAGCGCATCGAGGAGCCCACGTGTCACGGTTACGGCGTAGTTGCCCTCGCGGAGGCCGGATGCGTAAGCATTCAAGGCGGGCGTCTCGATGATCTTGAGCGCCGGGATAGGAATGCCGCGAGAAATACAGAGGTTCTCCAGAGCATCGTAGAGCTTGGGCGCGTCAGCCCGTATCACGCCGCCGGCACCGGTTGCGGCGTCAATTATTCTCTGGTGAAAGGCAAAGGCGAAGAAGAACCAGAGCAGGGCAGCAGCGATAGCAATCGGCCACGCCGAGCGCATGTCACGCCAGCCGGCGCCAGCAATCTGCTCGAATGTACCGCCATTGAAAGCCTCAAGCAGTAAGGCGACGGAGAACAAGACCGCCTGCAAGAGTACAACAAAGCTTGCCAGGAGAAAAATCGATCGAATCCGGTTCGCACGAATATGACTATAAAGCCCGTAGGCCTTGAACATCGTGACCTCCGGCAGCGTGCGAGACAGCGTGGGAACTAGAATTTCACTTGCGGTGGGTTGCTCGCAGCCTTCCGCTCGCCTTCATCGAGATTGAAGAAGTCTTGCGCGCCGAAGCCCATGAGCGAGGCGAACAGCATCGCCGGAAAACCTTCACGCGTGGCATTGTATTCGGCTGACGTGTTGTTGAAGAACCGACGCGCTGCGGCGAGCTTGTTCTCGATATCGGAGAGCTGGGACTGAAGGTCGCGGAAGTTCTCGTTTGCCTTCAGGTCTGGATAGGCTTCTGCCAGCACCATCAGTCGGCTTAACGCTCCGGTCAGCTGACCCTCAGCGGCGGCCTGCGCCGCAGGCCCCTGCGCGGATTGAGCGGCGTTGCGCGCCTTGATCACGGCGTCGAGAGTGCCCTTTTCGTGCGCGGCATACCCCTTCACGGTTTCGACGAGATTGGGGATGAGATCATGGCGCTGCTTCAGCTGCACGTCGATATCGGCAAAGGCCTGTCGGCACCTTTGCCTGAGCGAGACCAGACCGTTGAATGTCCCGATCAGCCACAGCCCGACGAGTGCAATTAGGCCAAAGACGATCCAGATGCCGTACCCTTGCATGGCACTTGCTCCTTTGTTGACCCGTGTTGGCGGGCAGGCCGGTCATAAGATACTGCATTTGAAGGCAGTCATTGGATACTGCAGAGCGCATTGGCGTTCGGCCAGATCAATCCGGCACGCTATGCGAAACCGCTCTCACCCACAAAAGCCCGTTTGCAATTGTCTTGATCGCACCGTTCTCACTCTCAACGATGTTGATCATCATTGTCCATTTAGACCATCCTGGGCCAGCCACTCCGTTACATTTTCTTACAGTTCTAAAGACCTTTGATTGATCGCCATCAATTGCCCGACCGCCGGGACAAGCTAGTGTGGTTCATCAACGCGGAACGGTGACGGCCTTCTTCATGTCCAGGCCCGCCTGAAGTCACGCTGCATTGCGGTCGATGGCTTGCCTTGCTAACCCGGATCATGCATCA
>JANNUW010000677.1:0-1395 GCA_031414095.1 Hyphomicrobium sp.
GTGCTGGCTTGAACGCAGCTGGCGGTGCCAATAACGCATTTGCCACCCTTCAAAGCGCAGGTGGCGGTGCATTCCTAGCTTCTTCCGAAGTCACCGTGTGGGGTCTGGGTCTGAACCAGGAAATCTCGGCTGCGGCGATGGACATGTACGTCTCATTCCGGAACTTCGAACTGGATGCTAAAACCAGCGCCACGGGAGGTGCTGCTGGCCAGACGAAGGCTCAGGTCCAAGACTTCCAGGCTGTCATGATGGGTGCGATCATCCGCTTCTGATGATTTGACCGTCTCACTCAATAAGGAAAGAGCCGCCTTCGGGCGGCTCTTTTCGTTTGGTGCGTCGGCTTCACGAATTGGCGATTGGTGTCGCGTTGGTGTCTGACCCTCCGGGTCCGACACCAAAAAACCGGTCCCGACTGCCTTCCCGGATAGACACGTGCTCTCTCAGCTGCGTCCCCGGGCGCGGGCGCGATTGCGCCTAGACCCGGGGTCACGTCCGTCGCGGGTGCGTGATCATTCCAGGCCACCCGCTTGAACGCGATCCCGGATAGCCGCTGGCGCGGCTTCCGGGAAAGCAGCTGAGCAGGCGGTGGTCCCGCCCACCAACCTTAACCGTCTTCGCCGAAGCCATGGCCAAAGTTATCCACGCTGCCCGCGCATGTGAGATACTGCTCGTGTTCTACTTTGCGAGGGCGCGCTTCGAAGGCGTTCGAATGTGGAAGTAGGACGGACGGCCCGGCATTTAGACCCGCAACGTCGCGGGCACTCCGGGAGGGTGACGCGTGCCTTCGGTGACGAGACCGGGGTATAACCAGAGGCCTGGGGACGGGTCTCGAAATGCTCGTTTAAACGCGGATAGGTCCCCCAAAATCCGTTCAGCTGGGTGGCTCTGAGCCACTCTATTACAAATGCGGAAGACCGCCGTGGGTCACGGCCACCCAGCTCCCTCGATATCGAGGGCGAAAACGAAACAGCAAGCGCGCCTGCCTCCGGACATAGCTTGATGAGTGTAGCTACATCTTTGGATGTGCGCTGAGGATCGATTGCGCGTAGGGGCCTTTCGCTTGCTCGCGGTCCCTACCGATGTTTGAGTGCGCCGACACAGGAGCTGCCGCAATGCCCAATACCGCTCTGCAGCCCGGCGATATGCAGTTCGTCTACAATCACGCCCTGTTGCACGATCGCACCGGTTTTCGCGATTGGCCGGATGTGCAAAAGAAGCGCCACCTGCTGCGGCTTTGGCTGTCGATCCCAGGCGATCGTCCGCTGCCCGAATGCTTCAAGCAGCGCTACGGTTCGATCGAGATCGGCAATCGCGGCGGCATCATCACCAAAGGCACCAAGCTCAACGTGCCTCTCTCTTAGTCGCAGGCGACTCTGCTTCGCAGAGCCGGCCGCC
>JANNUW010000678.1:0-7826 GCA_031414095.1 Hyphomicrobium sp.
TAACGCCCGTTGCAGCAATTATCTTCGAGCCTCGACAGCGGCCCTGGCGGACACTTGTCGTGGGTGGCCGCCTTCGCGGCCATGACGGTAATTGGGGAGGAGCGTTGTCAACCGGACAGCCGTGGGCTTGTCCCGAGGATGACACCTTGGGTGGGCAGTCGTCCAGAACTCGATGAAGGCTGTACGTCAATCGTTAGGAGCGATGCCTACGCTTTCGGGGGTGCAGCATGGGCGCTGACCACGAAGGACCCGGGGCACCGGCTGCTTCGGCCGCTCCGGTCGCGTCATCCAGCCGCTTCTGGGGGCGATTTTCGGCGTTAGGGCTTTGGGTGGCACTGATCACACTTGTGCTCGACCAGGCGCACAAGTGGTGGATGCTGCATGTCTATGACATTCAGCACAAAGGCCGGGTGCTCGTCACGCCGTTCATGGATCTGGTTTACGTTTTGAATACGGGCGTAAGCTACTCCATGCTCGATTCATCCAGTGTTTACTGGCAATTAGGCTTGGCGGCCTTTGCGCTCGTGGCGTCGATGGCGCTCTGGGTTTGGCTCGTGCGGCCCGACACGTCACGCCTCATGGCGGTCGCGCTCGCACTGATCATCGGCGGCGCGCTCGGCAACGGCATCGACCGTCTTGTGTTGGGCGGGGTGGCCGACTTCATCTCGCTGCACGCCTTTGGTTTTTATTGGTATATCTTTAACATTGCCGACGTGGCGATTGTCGCCGGTGTCATTGGGCTGCTATACGACAGCTTCAGACCGAGTCGCAAAGACGCCTCAAACCCGTTGTAACTAGGCACCTAATCAAGCTGGAGACTTCGCGCATGAGAGAGCCCCCGTCACGGGTGTCTGCTGCCAGAATTGCTGGCATGGCCATGCTGTTGATGGCATTCGGCGGCTGCTCGGCCGACGATATCCAGCTCGAAGGCAAGCTGTTTGACGCGGTCGGCATGGGAACCAACAGTAAGAAAGCTGGCGAACCCGTGATGGCGGCCCGCTCGCCGCTTGTTCTGCCACCCAATGCGGAACGGCTCCCCACGCCCGGCAAACAGCAAGGCGGCGAAGCGCTCGATGTGGCAGCGATCAACGATCCTGATAAGAAGCTCGAAGTCAGCCGAGCGGATCTCGAAAAGCAGCAAGCCGAATACTGCAAAGTCAATTACGAGCAGGCAATGCAGCGCGGCGATCAGACAAGCGCTGATTTGGCCAGTGGCCCGCTCGGCTCGTGCCGCGGCTCTGTGCTGAATGTCATAGGCTTTGGTGACGCGAAAGAAGAAGCGCAGTAATTTCGCACTCTCGTTCGCTGGGTTGCCCACTTACCCGTTACCTTTGTGAACGCGTTGTCATTTGACAACACAGTCCACCCGCACAAGATCGCGACAGGTCCATGATCATGCACGCGGTCGTACACAAAAGTTGTGGTGATCCACGTAAGTGGGCGCAGCGCACACCCGGGAGTCTCGGCCCGGAACGCTGCTCGGCAAAAACATTTAGGATCATTTGATGAACACGTCGTCGCCCATCCTTTCAACAGCAAAACTTGTGATGGCTTCCCTTATGCTTGCTATGAACGCCGCTACCCCTGTCAAAGCCGCCTCGCAGTCGCGCGTGACGGAGTTCACTCTTGCCAACGGCATGCAGGTCGTGGTGGTGCCCGACCGCCGTGCCCCCGTCGTCACGCACATGGTGTGGTATCGCGTCGGCGCTGCCGACGAGCCCAAGGGCGTTTCGGGGATCGCGCATTTTCTCGAACACTTGATGTTCAAGTCGACCGACAAAATCCCGATGGGCGAGTTTTCCAAGATCGTCGCCAAGCTCGGCGGCCAGGACAACGCCTTCACGGGCCACGACGTCACCAGTTATTTTCAGCGCATTTCCAAGGAACGTCTTGAAACGGTCATGGGTATGGAAGCTGACCGCATGGTCAACCTGCGCTTGACCGAAAAAGAAGTGCTCACGGAGCGCGACGTCATTTTGGAAGAGCGCCGGTCGCGGGTTGAAAACAATCCGGCCGCTGTTCTCGACGAACAGATGGATGCGATGCTGTACTATTCGCACGCTTATGGCATTCCTGTAATCGGCTGGGAGCACGAGATCGCGAAACTTTCGCCCGCTAACGCCATGTCATTCTACAAACGCTACTACGCGCCCAACAACGCCATCCTCGTGGTCGCAGGCGACGTGACGCCCGACGAAGTCAAATCGCTCGCTGAAAAAACCTACGGCCTCATTCCCGCCACACCAAATTCCGTGCGTGACCCTCGTCCGCTTGATCCGCCGGCCCTAGCTGCGCGGCGTGTCGAACTCAAAGACCCGCGCGCGGGCAAAGCGTCGTTCCATCGCGACTACACGGTTCCGAGCTATACGACAGCTAAACCCGGCGAAGCTGAAGCGCTCGATCTGCTGATGAAGATCGCAGCCGACGGTCCGACCAGCCGCATCTACAAAAAACTGGTTATCGATCAGCAGCTCGCTTCGTCGGCGGGTGGCGGCTATGAAGGCTCGGGCCTCGATGGGTCCAAGATCTCGCTTTATGCCGTCAGCGCTGATGGCATCGGCCTCGACAAAATCGAGGCAGCTATCGATGCCACGCTGGCCGACATTATTAAAAACGGCGTGACCCCGGCGGAACTCGAGCGCGCCAAGAACGGCTACATCGCCGAGTACGTCTACGATAACGACAACCAGAACAACATGGCGCGCCGCTACGGTTGGGGGCTCGCTGTCGGCCGCACGGTCAGCCAGATCGAAGGCTGGCCGGACGAAATCGCCAAAGTCACGCTCGAACAAATTAAGCAGGTTGCGGGCCAATATCTCGACCCGCGCCGGTCTGTGACCGGGACGCTTATCCCCGAGGCGTCCAATGCGAGCGAACAGGCTGCCGAGCCCGCGCCGCAGAAGCGCAGCTGATACCTTAGCCAGTAGAGCCGCCTCATTTTCAAGGATCGCTCCATGTCCGCCATATCGACGTCCGCGCGTTTGCGGCCAAAACTTTTGCTCGGCGGGTATTTTTCCGCCATACGTGCAGCGCTGGCGGCTTTCACCGCTTTAGCTTCGCTTTCGTTGTCCGCCGCTGTTTCGAGACCCGCGCACGCCATGCAGATTCAGAATGTCAAAAGTCCAGGTGGCCTTGAAGCTTGGCTGGTCGAGGAGCACGGCAATCCGGTTATGGCCCTGCGCTTCTCGTTCGAGGGCGGCAACGCGCAAGACCCGGCCGGCAAAGACGGCCTCGCCAACTTCATGACGGCGATGATGGACGAGGGTGCGGGTGAAATAAAATCCGGCGAGTTCCAAGAGCGCGTCGAAGATATCGCCATGCGCATGAGCTACGATGACAGCCGCGACTCGTTCTACGGCAATTTCGAAACCCTCACCGTGCACCGGTCCAAGGCCGTCGAGCTGTTGCGGCTGGCCATTAATTCGCCGCGTTTCGATACCGACGCCGTCGACCGCATCCGCAAACAGTTGATGGCAAATCTCGTCTACTCGGCGCGCGATCCCGAAAAGGTCGCATCCAAGGAGTGGAGCGCGACCGCCTATCCGGGGCACCCGTATGGGCGTCCGGCGCAGGGCACAGAAGAAACGCTGGCGTCGATCACCAGCGACGACCTCAAAGGCTTTCACAAGCGCAATTTTGCAAAATCCAATCTGCGGATCGTAGCTGTCGGCGACATCGATGCGGCCGAACTCGGCAAACTGATGGATGCAGTATTCGGCAGTTTGCCCGACACCGCAGACCTGAAGCCAGTGCCCAAGGCAACGCTCGCTGCCGGCTCGCAAAAGCTGATCACGATGGACGTGCCCCAGTCGGTGGCGACGTTTGGTATGGGCGCGATGGCGCGCAAAGACCCCGACTTCATGACCGGCTTTGTGCTCAATCAGCTCGTCGGCGGAGGCGGATTCGCATCGCGATTGATGGAAGAAGTGCGCGAAAAGCGTGGCCTTGCTTACTCGGTCTACAGCTATCTGCTGCCGATGCGTCAGTCGTCTCTGTTGACCGGCGGCGTCGCCTCGAAGAGCGCTGCCATCGAAGAAAGCCTCAAAGTGATCCGCGCCGAGTTCAAGCGCATCGCTGAGGAGGGGCCGTCGGAAACGGAGCTGACCAACGCCAAGAGTTATCTGACGGGCTCATATGCGCTTCGCTTCGACAGCAACTCTAAAATCGCCAGCCAGTTGTTGGGTCTGCTCGAGGAGGGCTTCGGCCCGGACTATATCGAGAAGCGCAATGGCCTCATTGAAGCCGTCACTATGGAAGACGCCAAGCGCGTCGCCAAAACCTTGTTTGACGAAAAGAATTTGATCATTACCGTCGTCGGGCGTCCGGCGCTCGTTAAAGCTGGCGACAAAGGTTGATATGATCATCACGGACCGCGACGGGAGCCGACATGACTGATGCCCGGCGCGGGCCGAGCCCACACGTTTCCAAAATCGTGCAAAATATCGATGGCTGCTTGCGCAATGCGCAGAGCGCTGGGCTGACGCGCAGTGGACACGATGCATGGCTCGGCAAACTCCAGCCGTCTTTGGATGCGCTCAAAGCGCAGCACGCCTCCGGTGCGCTGCCGCTCTTGAATATCTCAGCTGACACCGCGGACATCGATGCGGCAGGTGCAGCGCTGCACGAGCTTTGCCACGGTGCGCGCACGCTGATTTTTTTCGGCACCGGGGGCTCTGGATTAGGCGGCCAAACGCTGGCCCAGCTCGGCGGCTGGAATCTCCCCGGCGTTACCCAAGGCGCACCGCACACGCGGCCGCGTACGCGCTTTTACGACAACCTCGATGCGGCGACGCTCAGCGGCGCGCTCGATGGCGTCGAACTTGGCACCACGCGGTTTGTGTTCACATCGAAGTCGGGCGGTACGACGGAAACGCTGGCGCAGGCGATCACGACGTTGATGGCCGTCAAGACCGCTGGTCTCGCCGAGAAAATCCCATCGATGTTCCTGGGCATCACCGAGCCCTCTATGCCAAATCGGCCGAACGGATTGCGAGCGTTGTTCTCGGAATATAATATTCCGATGCTCGACCATCACACCGGCATCGGCGGGCGCTTCTCGGCTTTGACGAACGTCGGCCTGCTACCGGCGATGGCGCGCGGTCTCGACGCGCGTGCCATACGAGCGGGCGCGCAAAGCGTAATCGACGGCCTGCTCGCATCCGTGACGCCGGATAATTTTGCGCCCGCCATCGGCGCGGCGACCATGGTGGCGCTCTCAAAAGAGTGCAACGTCCGCACGCTCGTGATGATGCCCTACAGCGACCGGCTCGCGAAATTTTCCGAATGGTACGTGCAGTTGTGGGCTGAAAGCCTCGGCAAAGGCGGCGAAGGCACGAGCCCCATTCCCGCGCTCGGGCCTGTCGATCAGCACAGTCAACTGCAACTGTTCATGGACGGCCCGCCCGAAATTGCCATTACGCTTGTGCGCGTCGCGAGCCGCGGCCTAGGCCCGAGCCTCGATGCGGCAATGGCAAAAACCGCAGGCATCGGTTTCATGGCTGGCAAGACCATCGGCGATGTCGTCGATGCGCAATCGCATGCCGTCGCCGAGGCGCTCATCAAGGCCGGCCGTCCCGTGCGCACATTCGATATCGATACGCTCGACGAATACGCCATCGGCGCGCTGCTGATGCATTTCATGCTTGAGACGATTTTTGCAGGCGCGCTGCTCAAACTCGATCCGTTCGATCAGCCAGCGGTCGAACTTGCGAAAGTGCTGACCAAGGAGCGCCTGTCGCGCACGTAGGTTTTTGCGCAGGTGAAGCGCAGCACCGTTGTAAAACCCGCATCTCGAGCTGACACCCCCGACCCCAGGCGATAGAGTTCGTGTCGAAAGGGATTCGCTCCGTGGCCATTCGTCAGCTCAAGCTCGAGACCATCAATCGCATCGCTGCCGGCGAAGTGATCGAGCGTCCCGCGAGCGTCATCAAGGAACTGGTCGAGAACGCCATCGATGCCGGCGCGCGCGAGATCGAGATTGTCACGGTTGCGGGCGGGCTGTCGCTGATCCGCGTGAGCGACGACGGTTGCGGCATGGCGCCGGCCGACCTCAGCTTGTGCGTCGAACGCCACGCGACCTCCAAGCTTTCCGATGACGATCTGTTCGATATTCGCTCGCTCGGGTTCCGCGGCGAAGCGCTGCCGTCGATCGGGTCTATCGCGCATCTCAGTGTGCAGTCGCGGTTGGCGACCGCCAACGACGCCTTCGAAATAATCGTTGATCGCGGCAACAAGAATGCACTGAAGCCGGCAGCGCTTAATATCGGAACGCGGGTCGAAGTCCGCGAACTTTTTTCGGCGACGCCTGCGCGCTTGAAGTTTCTGAAGTCAGAGCGCGCCGAAAACATGGCGACATCGGAAATCGTCAAACGTCTGGCGATGGCGCATCCAGCCGTCGGCTTCAGCCTGACGACGGGGGAACGAACAGGCCTTCGCCTCACGCGCTGCGAAACGTCGACGGCGGGATTGCTGGAGCGGCTCGGACGCATCATGGGTGCCGACTTCATGGCTGACGCGCTCGAAATTTCAGGCGAGCGCGATGGCGTGCGCCTCGCAGGTTTTGCGGGCTTGCCGACGCTGCACCGGCCTGATGCGAGCCAGCAGTTTTTGTTCGTCAACGGCCGGCCGGTCAAGGACAAGGTGCTCGTGGGTTCCGTCCGCGCCGCCTATGGCGACCTCATTCCGCGTGGCCGGTATCCGCTGCTGGCGTTGTTTGTCTCACTCGCGCCGGCCGATGTCGATGTCAACGTTCATCCCGCCAAATCGGAAGTGCGCTTCCGCGATGCCGGCCGGGTGCGCTCGCTCTTAATCGGCTCGTTGCAGTATGCTTTGGCTGCTGCCGGCCATCGCGCCAGTGCGCGCGGCGGCACGGACACGCTGGCGGCGTTCACGCGGGCTGTTGCTGATGTGTCCTATGAAGCGGGAGACCGCGCGCAGCGCTCAGTGCTCACGCCCGGCTTGGCTGAAGCCATGCAAGCCCCCTTCGCGGCGTTGATGCAGCCGAGCGCCGACACGCGCGCTGCCAGCGCGCCGTTAGAGCCCGATCTGCTCGATCGTCCGTTAGGCGCGGCGCGTGCGCAGTTGCATGAAACCTATATCGTGGCGCAGACGCGCACGTCTGTGATCCTCGTCGATCAGCACGCGGCCCACGAGCGCTTGGTTTACGAACGCATGAAAGCGATGCTCGCCAACGGCGGCGTTGCGCGTCAGGGTTTGCTCATTCCCGAGATCGTCAACGTCGGGAGCGACGAGGCAGATGCCCTTGCGGACAAGCAGAGCGAGCTTGCTGAATTGGGCCTGGTTCTCGAAAGTTTTGGCCAAGGTGCGGTCTCCGTACGCGAAATTCCAGCGTTGCTTGGCGACACCGATATCAAAGGCCTGATAAAGGATTTAGCCGCTCAGATCTTATCTGAGGGCGAGAGCTTCGCGCTCAGGGATCGCCTCGAAGCAGTATGCTCGCGGATGGCCTGTCATGGCAGCGTGCGTGCGGGCCGCAGATTGGAGCCCCAGGAAATGAACGCCCTATTGCGCGAGATGGAGGCGACGCCCTATTCGGGCCAGTGCAATCATGGCCGCCCGACGTACGTTGAGCTCAAGCTCAGCGATATCGAAAAGCTGTTCGGGCGGCGCTGATGGCTGCTCATTCGACCTTAAAGGCGATGAGCTTGTTGTCTTTCATCATGGGGATGATCGCAAGCTTGCCGCTCGCGATGTAGCCAAGGTCGGCGCTGCCCGGTGCCAACGGCAGCAAAACCTTTGCTTCGCCGTCGCGGCCGATCTTGAACAGCAACCCGGCCATCCAATCGGTTACGATAAAACTGTCTTTA